>SOIC01000072.1 GCA_004377275.1 Dehalococcoidia bacterium | reverse complement strand
CCAGTATAGTGGCTATGTTCATTTCAGGCAAGTTTATTGTATACTTAAGGCGACATTCTTGCATGAACGAGATACAACGGCGAGAAGTAGCCCAAGCATTTGACGCCACGCCTGAGTTATTGCCTTTCATCCCCGAGCTTCTGGCCGACCTGTGGGCACTGGGCAGCTCACTGGAGTTAATAGTGGAGCTGCTTCGTCCGCTTGACCTTCCGGCGGAGACAACGCGTGTGCTGGACCTTGGCTGCGGTAAAGGCGCAGTCGCGCTCACCCTAGCAAGGGAATTCGGTTTTCAAGCCCTGGGGATCGATTTCTTTGAGCCTTTCATAAAGGATGCCAGAGAGCGTGCGGAGGAAATGGGTGTTGCCAGCCTGTGTCAATTCATGTGCGACGACATACGCGATGCGCTTGGTGAAGCCAGGGATTTCGATGTGGTCATCTACGCTTCCATCGGCGGGGTGCTGGGGAAGTTCGACGAATGCGTGGCAAAGCTAAGAAGGTGCGTCAATCCCGGCGGCTATATGCTCATTGACAACGTGTTCCTCGCCGATCCCGATAAGGTCGAAAGCCCTTGGTACGAGCATTGTGCCACTCACCAAGAGACACTGCGGCAGCTAACAGCGCATGGCGACGCTCTGCTGCGTGAAGTAATCATCCCAACGGAAGATGTAAAGGCGCTTAACCGGAAGTATACAGAACTCATCCGCAGGAGAGCGGAGAAGCTAGCGGAATTACACCCGGAGGCCGCCGATTCTCTTTTCTGGTATGTAGAGAAGCAGGAGCGCGAGAGTGAGATAATGGAGAGGACGGTAACGAGTGCAGTGTGGCTCCTCCAGCGGGCTTGATTGTGTAGTTATATAAACAATGAAAGCGGTAAGCGAGTGTTACCCCTGTCTCTGTCGTCTGGTGCACCAGGCGGCGGCGCTGGCTACCGATGATGAGGAACTGAAAGCGGAGGCGATAAGGGAAGGGCTGAGGGTCATCGATGAAAATTTTTCCGCTGATGTGACAACCATCGCCATTGCCACAGAGATTCACCAGATAGTAAAGGAGATAACCGCAAACCCAGATCCCTATCGCGGGGTGAAGGACGAAGAGATAAGAATCTCCCGGGAACTCATCAGCGAGGTGAGCCCAGCCTACCCCCAGGATTTCAAGGGTTATCTGGCACTCTCCGCTCTGGGGAATGTCATCGATTTTTTCAGGGACTTCGATACTATCAGGGGGGATATGAGGGGCAAGGTGGAATTTTTAATTGACGACTCCGATAAGTTCAAAAGAAAGCTTGAAAAAGCGACAAACGTTCTTCTTCTCGCTGACAATTCCGGTGAGGTTTTCTTCGATCTGCCTCTGGTAAAATGGATGGCGAGGTCTGCCCGAGTTACCTATGTGGTCAAGGAATCACCGGTGCAAGATGATACTACTCTTGATGACCTGAGGATAGCCGGGATTGAGGGAGAGCTAGATCGCGTGATCACCACCGGCACTGCTACGCCCGGGGTGCTACTCCACTTAGCCTCGGACGAATTCAAGCGGGAGTTTGCTGCAGCTGATTTGATACTGGCAAAAGGCATGGGATACTATGAGGCGCTCTCGGAGTTTCCTAGCGATGGAAGGATCCTCTATTGTCTCATGGCTAAGTGCCAGCCAGTAGCCGATTCCATAGGGGTGCCGCTGAACAGCTACGTGGCGATGCTGCGTTGAGCTAGGTTGATGCAAGAGAACTTTATCTTTTACCCCGATAGCTACTTCATCGGCGACCCTGCCGGCTGGGGACTGCCTTTCGAAGACGTCTATTTCCCCACTGCCGACGGGGTGATGCTTCATGGCTGGTTCGTTCCGGGACAGAAGAGGATAACATGGCTGTGGTTCCATGGCAATGCCGGAAACATCAGCTACCGATTGGATAATCTGAAACTCCTTTATGACAGGCTGGCCCTCAACATCTTCATCTTCGACTACAGAGGCTATGGCCGAAGCCAGGGGAAGCCATCTGAGGAGGGCACCTATCGCGATGCCGAGGCCGCTTTGGCTTACCTCCGCACTCGCCAGGACATCGACCAGGATGCCATAGTATTCTTCGGCCGCTCTCTGGGCGGGGCGATTGCGGTGGACCTGGCAAGCAAGCACCAATGCCTCGGGCTTATCCTGGAATCCACCTTCGCCTCCATGATGGGATGGATGAGCCGATCTTTTCCTGACATCACACCCGACATGCTCCCCATCAAGTATGACTCCCTCTCTAAAATAAAGCGGGTCACTGCCCCGCTGCTCATGCTGCATGGCGATTGCGACGAGGTGGTACCTTTCGAATCGGGAAGGGAATTATATGAAGCAGCTAACGAACCGAAGGAATTCTATACCATTAAGCAGGCAGGCCATAACGATACCTACATTGTGGGTGGAGAGGGATACATGGCCGCCCTTCAGGGGTTTATCGCCGGTCTAGAGAGAACCTGACCGGGGCGAAGCATTTCCTATGGATTGGGCACGCCCCCAAGTGCCTGAGGCTTAGGAGGTGCTCCCTGGTGGCATAGCCCTTATGCCTGGCAAATCCGTAGTCAGGATATGCCTCATCGAGCGCCACCATGATGCCATCCCTGGTTACCTTAGCGATAATGGAGGCGCAGGCGATGGAAAGGGAGTGGCTATCCCCCTTAGTGATGCTTCTCTGTGAAAGGGCAAGCTCGGGCAAGGCTATGAAGTCGATGAGGAGGAAATCAGGGGGTTGGGGAAGGCACGCTACAGCGGAGCGCATCGCCATCCTCGTTGCCCTTACGATACCCTGGTCATCGATCACCTCGGGGGACGTATAGCCGACACCGATAGCGATGGCTGCCGCTTCAATCAGGGGGAATAGGGACGCTCGCCGTTTCGGGGTTAGCTCCTTGCTATCGCGCACCAAGGGGAGCCAGGGAGCATCCAGGTCTAGAGGCAGGATCACGGCGGCAGCCACCACCGGCCCCGCCAGCGGGCCACGCCCCACCTCATCGATGCCTGCGATGAAGCGGTAGCCCTGCTCCGCAAGCCTTTCTTCTTCAATGAAGCTGGGATGCCGTGCTATCTCAGTTGGCGTTTTCAATCGCTCCCGCTTTACCTCGACGCTCGCCTTTGTCATCAACTTGTTGGCTCTCTAAAGCCAGTAGGGAACTCCACCTGGGCCATGCCAGCACTGCAAACATCGATGCTGTCCACTAAACCCGGCAGCTTATGATACGGGATAGTTACAAACAGGTCATCAGGCTTATACTTTTGCCATTTGCGAGAAGTATAGTCCAAGAGGCTGATATTTAGCTCCCCCGATACCAGGGGATAGGCAATAACCATGTGGCATGTCGAGCCTACTATCTCCGTCTTGGGAGGTAGGCCGTCGGGGTAAGTAGCCAGGCTGACCAGGCGACATGCTTGCTCTGGATTACACAAAAACACCACCAAATCTGGTGCTATCTCGGCCTTCTCTAAAGGTGAGAACACGATATATTCTGCCAGCCCCAGAGGTGGTGGCGTGGTTAAGGCCATAGCCCGATGGAAGGTGGCAATAGAGCAAAACAGTTTCTCTCCCTCCACCAGGAATTTCTGTAGAAATCTGTATTCTTTACCAGAAGGTCTGGGGGTAAGGCCGAGATGCCACGCTCCCCCGGGGCATAAGCAGCTTTCCTTGCTCAAGTTGATTATGGCGCCGTCTCTCGCATCGAGCAGGGCCTGGCATACCCAGTGCTTCCCCGATTTCCCTTTAGAGGCCGGGACCATAGAATAGCTAACTGCGATGGGGCTTCCCTCAAGCCCTAGCACTTCTCTCAGCCTTTTAGAGTATTCCTGCCAAACCATGCCATCGCCTCCTTGTTTAAAAAGTTAAGCAGCGCTATCTTAGTAGAGCAGTGGCATCATGTCAAATCTTAGCATCGTGACACAGCATGCAGCATAAAACGGGAGCTGGTGTCGCCTT
>SOIC01000103.1 GCA_004377275.1 Dehalococcoidia bacterium | reverse complement strand
CACCCCGTAGTATACCAAATAGGGATCCATTTGATAAGAGGGTGCACCGGGGGCAACCTATGTTGACAATGGTAGCGAAAGGTGATAACTTTACTTAGTCAAAACTGTATTGTATTATATGTATTAAGCCATTACATAGTTCAAAAAGTACAAAAGAGCCCGAGTGGCGCAACGGTAGCGCAGCCGACTTGTAATCGGCAGGGTAGCGGTTCGAATCCGCTCTCGGGCTGTGTAAGGCGAGGGGGGTATAGAACGGCGGGGTGGGTGAGTGGCTAAAACCAGCAGACTGTAAATCTGCCGCCGACAGGCTTCGTTGGTTCGAATCCAACCCCCGCCACCATATAGGGAATTTGCCGGGATAAGTAGCGCGGCCTTGTAAGCGTTACTAAAAGTTCGAAAAAGGGCCCACATAGCTCAGTGGTAGAGCACCTTCTTGGTAAGAAGGGGGTCGCCAGTTCAACTCTGGCTGTGGGCTTAAGTGAGGAGGGAAAATGGCAAAGAAAGTCTTTGAGCGAACCAAGCCCCATGTGAATGTGGGGACCATCGGGCACGTGGACCATGGCAAGACCACGCTGACATCGGCGATAACCAAGTTGCTGTCCCAGGTTGGCCCGACCCAGTATCGCTCCTTCGATTCCATCGATAACGCCCCTGAGGAGAAGGCCCGCGGGCTGACTATCGCCATCGCTCATATCGAGTATGAAACGGAGAAGCGCCACTACGCACACGTCGATTGCCCCGGGCACGCTGACTATATCAAGAACATGATCACCGGTGCGGCGCAGATGGATGGTGCCATCTTGGTGATCGCTGCCGACGATGGGGTGATGCCGCAGACCAGGGAGCACCTCCTGCTGGCGCGTCAGGTAGAGGTGCCCTATATCGTGTGCTGCCTGAACAAGGTGGATATGGTGGATGACGAGGAGCTGCTGGAGGTGTCCGAGCTCGAGTTGCAGGAGGAGGTATTACCCAAATACGGCTTCCCCGGCAAGGAGGTCCCGCTAATAAGGGTGAGTGCCCTCAAGGCTTTGGAGTGTGGCTGCGGCAAGCGGGAGTGTCAGTGGTGCGGTCCTATCTGGAAGCTAATGGACGCTGTAGATGACTACATCCCAACCCCGGTGCGCGACATGGACAAGCCCTTCCTGATGCCCGTCGAGGACGTCTTCAGCATTAAGGGGCGAGGAACGGTAGCCACCGGCCGCGTGGAGCGCGGCGTAATCAAGCCCGGGGATGAGGTGGATATAGTGGGCATAAAAGAGACGCAGAAGACCGTGGTCACCAGCGTGGAGATGTTCCATAAAACCCTGGCTGATGGGGAGCCCGGGGATGCTGTCGGTTGCCTGCTCCGTGGGATGGAAAGGGAGGATGTGATGCGGGGTATGGTACTGGCGGCCAAGGGGTCAATTAAGCCGCACACCGAGGCCGAGGCTGAGATATATGTGCTTACCAAGGAGGAGGGAGGCAGACATACCCCCTTCTTTACCGGCTATAAGCCCCAGTTCTTCATCAGAACCACCGATGTCACCGGAAGCATCCAGTTGCCCGAGGGGGTGGAGATGGTGATGCCCGGCGACAACATCAAAATGAAGGTGAAGCTCATCGAGCCTGTGGCTATGGAGGAGGGGCTGAGGTTCGCTGTCAGGGAGGGTGGCCGCACCGTAGGGGCTGGCGTGATCACCAAGACTATAGATTAGGGGATATTGATTGGCGAAGAAGGGAAGTTCCCGGATTATCATTCATCTCGCGTGCACCGAGTGCAAGGAGCGAACATACACCACCAGCAAGAGTAAAAAGAACGACCCGGAGCGGCTGGAGCTCAGGAGGTATTGCCCGCGCTGTCGCACCCACAGGCTCCATAGAGAGGTGCGGTAGGATGAGAAGGCAGGCCACGGCGCGAAGGCCAGGTATCCCCCATATTCGCAGCTATATCGGCGAGGTCATCTCCGAGCTCAAGAAGGTGGTCTGGCCTACCAGGGAGGAAGCAAGGCGGCTCACCAAAATGGTGATCATCATCGCCGGCGCAATAGGGATTATTCTCGGAGTATTCGATTACGGGTTCACCCGCCTTATCGAGTGGATAACCAGTTTAGGAGGGTAAGGAGGTAAGGGGAAGCGGGAAACAAACCCCGTGAGGGGTTTTCCTTTTGCCCGACTTTTTCGTTCTCGGCGCTCCGTTACAAAAAGCCGACCTCTAATTTCAAGGCGATTGTTCAAAAAGGGCGTGGATTAAGGGCGAAAAGGGGAGAGAGATGGCACAGGATGAGCAGAGATGGTATGTAATTCATACCTACTCCGGATACGAGCACAGGGTTCAGACCAACCTGGAGCACCGCATTAGTTCTATGGATGCTCAGGACAAGATCTTTCAGGTGGTCATCCCCACCGAGAATGAGATCGAGATCAAGGATGGGCAAAAAAGAACCGTAGCCAAAAAGGTCTTCCCCGGCTACATCCTCGTGGAGATGAAGATGGACGACGAGAGCTGGAATGTGGTGCGCAATACTCCGGGCGTCACCGGCTTCGTGGGCTCCGGTGCCAAGCCCGTCCCCCTAGATGAGGATGAGGTCAACGCCATCTTCAACCAGATGAGGGCGGAGACGCCGCGGGTCAAGGTTGGTTTCCACCGAGGGGAGAGTGTGCGGGTGGTCGATGGCCCCTTTATCGATTTCATAGGGGTGGTCGATGGAATCAATGCGGAGAAGGGTAAGATAACAGTGCTCGTCTCCTTCTTCGGGCGGGAAACGCCGGTGGAGCTCGACTTCCTTCAGGTGGAGAGGCTTTAGAACCACAAATACCTTTTATTGAGGGATAGGATTGGCCAAGAAGATCAACACGGTGATAAAACTGCAGCTCCCCGCGGGGCAGGCAAGCCCGGCCCCGCCGGTGGGTCCTATTCTGGGGCAGTATGGCTGTAATATAATGGCCTTCTGCAAGGAGTATAACGAGCGCACCGCCTCCCAGGCAGGCTCCATTGTCCCTGCGGAGATCACCATATATATGGATCACTCTTTCAGCTTTATTCTCAAGACCCCACCCGTCGCTGACCTGCTGCGGCGCGCGCTCAATGTGGAGAAGGGGAGCGGCGTGCCCAATATAGAAAAAATTGGCACGCTCCCCAGGGAGAAGCTCCGCGAGATTGCCACGATTAAGATGAAGGACCTCAACGCCGCCGACATTGAGGGGGCGACGCGGATGATCGAGGGCACAGCGAGAAGCATGGGGATCGAGGTGGAATAATGGCCAAACATGGCAAGCGGTATCAGGAGGCTGCCCAGCTGGTGGAGCGCACCAAGGAGTATGACCCTCAACAGGCCATCGCGCTTGCAAAGCAGGCAGCCTATGCCAAGTTCGATGAAACGGTGGAGCTCCACCTCCATATGGGTCTCGACCCCCGCCATGCCGACCAGCAGGTGAGGGGGGTCGCCAGCCTGCCTCATGGGCTGGGCAAGAAAATTAACGTGCTCGTGTTCACCCAGGGCGAGGGGGTGAGGATCGCTGAGGAGGCAGGGGCGGAGCATGTGGGCTGCGATGAGCTGGTGAAGCGGATCGAGGGGGGGTGGCTCGAATTCGATATCGCCATCGCTACCCCCGATGTCATGAACAAGGTCTCCAAGCTGGGCAAGATCCTGGGGCGGCGGGGGCTGATGCCCAATCCAAAATCGGGGAGCATCGTCCCCCCCAACGACCTGCCGCGGGCGATAAGCGATGCCCAAAAGGGGCGGGTCGATTTCAGGATAGATAAGACGGCGGTCATCCACCTCCCCGTAGGCAAGCTGAGCTTGGATAACGATAAGTTGCTGGATAACCTGGCAACCCTGATCGAGACCGTGATGAGAGCAAAGCCCAGCGGCGCTAAGGGTCAATATGTAAGGAGCGCCACGCTGAGCACATCGATGGGGCCGGGGATCAAGCTTGACCTGAACCCAACCCTCGAGTTGCACGCTCCATAAAAAGGAGGTGAGTGATG
>SOIC01000209.1 GCA_004377275.1 Dehalococcoidia bacterium | reverse complement strand
CTGAGGAGTAGCGCAACCACCGCGATTACTAGGGCTGCATACGCCCAGCCACTAGCGTCTCCCGCTTCTGCAGGAGTTTCTGCTGGAAATGCCTCCAATACGGGAACGATCATCACTGCCCTTTGGTCTAATCCACCATCGATTTCCTTAGTTACGCCGATGAACCATATCCCCGGCTCATCGAGCGTGTAGGCGAATTCCCCTAAGCTATTCGTTGTCGTTACCCTGGTAAACATCATGGGAGGGTCTTCGGGGAACATCTCCTCTGCCTCAGCTACGACCTCATCGCCTACTGATTTGGTATGGTACACCTCGATCTCAACAGGTGCTCCTGCCAGCGGGGTGCCGTCGGATAGTATCGCCTTTCCGCTGAAGACAAACCCCTCTTCAATGCCATAGGGTCGGGTGTAGGGAATGATCTCTACTTCTTGACCTATTACGGCATCCCATCCTACCCATGCCTCCTCCCCGCAATGGATCACCGCCTTGGTGTAGTCTATTAAACCATGGTCCTCTTCGACTAACTTTGCTGACACTATATAATCACCCAGCTTCTCGACGGTAAATGAAATATCGTAGGCTTTTACGCCTTCCACCGTTGCCTCAGAGGGATTTAGCGTGGTAACGACTCCTTCAGGATCCCTGAGCTGGACTTCAAGGGAGTCGGGGCACTCGAACAGCACATGCTCATAGGGGTGGCCCCACAGTATCGTCACCGTTTTGGTCTCACCCAGGGTGGCGATATAGTCATCCGCAGTTACCTCCATATCATCTCCTGGCAGCAACATAGTAAAGTGCGCTGCCACCGGCGCGGCAATGGCTAAGGTAAGCACCAGGACTGCTCCTATCACTATCAATGGCCTTAGCTTCTTCATCCTTTCACCTCCATTAATCACATTAGCAGCAGAAAGGGTCTCGGTTTACATAGTTGCTCACCTCCAGTAATCTAGGAACGCTTTTCGATCACCACTCTAGACTTTACAAAATCTATCTCGCGCACTTTCCCCAGGAAAACTTTCCTGTCCCCAAATAGGGTCTCCAGTTCCAGTCGGTTGTCATCGATTATCACATGGGCTAGGTCCTCCAAAATTGGCTTATCGCTTTCCATATCTTCATACACCTTGGCCAAACACATCTTTGACACCTCCAAGTTCAGTAATACGTCTATATGCGCCCAAGATTTACGTCGACTCTGCCTTGAGTGCTTTTCGTGCCCGCTCTAGGCAACTGATGGCCTCAGCGAACCTTGCTGCCGCCTCAAGTAGCGCTTGAGCTACCGTCTCTCCACGGGGGGATGCCCGGTCTGCCCATTCACTTATTTCCTGCTCATGCTCCCGGCTGTGCTCAGTCCAGTAGTCGACCAGGACACGCAGTCTATCTTGAGTGTCGCTCATAACTTCCAATGCCTTCTGCATCTGGCCTAGATGCAATTAATTGCAATAATAAACGAATAAAAAATCATCTCTGGCATCTGGCGCAGCGCCCGAAGATGGCGAGATGGCTTATGCTGGCTTTGAACCCATACTCCATAAGCAGGGTACGCTTCAAGGATAAGAATGGGGATTCCGCGGTCTCTATGGTATTGCCACACCTCTCGCAGATCAGGTGGTGATGGTGTCCCTTGTCTGCATAATGATAGCGAAATCGCCTGCCACCCAGGTCGGTCTCGGTCACCAGATCAAGATTCTTCAAAAGCTCCAGGGTGCGATAGACGGTGGAGATATTTACATGTGGGTATTTGACGCGCACCTGAGCGTGGATCTCCTCGGCGCTGATGTGGTCATCGCTCTCTTGGAGAGCGGTCAGGATGAGCTGGCGCTGCGGGGTCAGCCGGTAACCCAGTTCCCGCAAAGCTTCGCCTGCCTCTTTAGACCGCTTCAGTCCCTTCATCGAATTTTATAGTAGCACATTTGAAAAATAATTGCAATAGTTTGCAGGTGCAACTAGATGCAGAAAATCCGGCTTTTTATCGGGCTGAGAGGAACTTCGGGGGCTTTTTACCGATGGTTACGGCTCAGGATATTTCTCTTTGCTATCGAGCATGATGGTGACCGGTCCATCGTTATGGATCTCCACCAGCATGTGCTGCTGAAATCGACCGCTTGCCACCCTGAGCCCGCTGGAGCGAATATGGGAGAGGAATCGCTCAAAGAGGACTTCAGCCTTCTCTGGTGGTGCTGCCTTGGTAAAGCTGGGGCGTCGCCCCTTTTTGGTATCGGCGAGCAGGGTGAACTGGCTCACCACCAGAAGATCGCTCCAGGTGTCCAGGGCGGAAAGGTTGAACCTGCCTTCACTATCGGAGAAGATGCGGAGGCTTACTGTTTTCTCCGCCAGGTACTGGGCATCCCGCTCCGTGTCCCCCCTGGATATGCCCAAGAACACCACCAGTCCCTGGCCAATCTGCCCCACCACCTCGCCGGCGACGCTTACCGAGGCTTTGCTCACTCTTTGGACTAGTGCTTTCACCTTTTTAAGCGCCCCCCGCTTCTCCCCACCTCAATGTGTCGCTACTTTTTATCCTCGGTCTTGCTCTCTGTCGACTTCTTCGAAGCGGTGCCCTCGACTTCCTTCTTAGCAGGTTCCTTCGCGGCGTGTTCCGCTTTTTCCCTGCCGGTAGAGCCAACACGCCCCCGGCCATGATCCGTGCTGTAAAAGCCGCTCCCCTTGAAAAGGATGGGCACGGAATGGAATACACGGCTCACCCTGCCCTGGCATTTCGGGCAGATACTCACTAACTCTTCATCAAACCTCTGTCTTCGCTCAAAGCGGGAGTGGCAGAGACTGCATTCATATTCGTAGATAGGCATGGGATATGTGACATTGAAGATTTTAGCATTTCTAGCCTCCTAAAGCAAGCGCCCGTACTCGTACACTAAATTGGTTCTAACCTATCCCATTGTCATTCTTAGCCGAAGCCCTGAGCGGAGCGAAGGGGCGGCGAAGAATCCAGCCCTCCGCCTTATTCAAGAGATTCTTCGGTCCCCCGAGGCCGAGGCCGACAGGTCGGCCGACACTTCGGCCTAAATCGGGGTCAGAATGACAGAAAGCGAAAGGTCGGGGTGACAGAGAGGTCGTTCAGGGTATTACTTATCTATCTGAACGGGCTCAGTGTCTGTACTCGCTTACCTTGCAATTCAGGTTAGACATGGATATAATGTGGTCGCTGGGAAAAACGGGGTGTGGCGCAGTCCGGTTTAGCGCGCTTGCATGGGGTGCAAGAGGTCGGAGGTTCGAATCCTCTCACCCCGACCATAAATAGGGAATACATATTCGTGACCACTTGCACAAGTGAAAAGGTCAGATATATCTCAATGCAGTTCATCATGCCGATCGACAAATTAACCCGAAGTTACCGCTGACTCAAACTCCTTTTTCTGTTCAACTTGAGAACAGGAAGTCAAGCGCAAGCTGTGCGGTGAAAATTCTGACGAAATGTTCACTCGGTCACATTCTAGAGAATCGTGCAATTGTCACGATTCAGACGTAGTTGCTTATCACCGAGGCTACCGCCCAGAAATAACCGCTGGCGAGCAGTGACTGGACACCGTACAACACGCCATTGACAACTGGTGAAAATCGTGCTAGTTTCTGTATCGATGTATGAATATGTATGACGTGCAAGTTTGGCTAGTACGATACTCCTTGAATTGTTCCCTCAACCGATCACTGCTTGTTATATAACACCATTTGCTGCGAAATTATGATGTCGAGGAGGGGTTAGATGGCGTGCATTACTTTTATTACACCATATAGGCCCATAATCTGTGGAATTGCGGACTACGTGGAATTCATCACTAGGGAAAGCCTACCCGGCACATGGGCCGTGCTGTCTTTCAATCTGGACAAGTACGGGGTTCCTCTTAGCAACGATAGAGTCTCGCTTACTGACCCTGTCTGTTACTGCATACCTAGCCGCGATGATTTCTCTGCCAGTTCCATCGTGAAGGGAATGAGATACTGTGAAAATGAAGTTC
>SOIC01000114.1 GCA_004377275.1 Dehalococcoidia bacterium | reverse complement strand
TGGGCATAGACCTGCGCGATACCAAGCTCCGCCTGGGCGTACTCGGCGCTGAGCCATGGTCCGAGCAGATGAGGGAGGACATAGAGGAGAGGCTCGGTATCCTGGCCATCAACGTTTACGGCTTGACCGAGGTCATCGGGCCAGGAGTATCGGTAGAGTGCCCTCACAAGTGCGGAATGCATATCGCCGAAGACCATTTCCTGGTCGAGGCCATCGATCCGGAAACCGGAGAGCAGTTGCCCTATGGGGAAGCAGGTGAGCTTGTAGTAACAACGCTTACCAAGGAAGCCCAGCCGGTAATCAGGTTCCGCACCAGGGATATCATCAGCCTAAATCCAGAACCCTGTGAGTGTGGACGAACGATGGTAAGGATGTCCAGGGTAACTGGACGCAGTGACGATATGTTAATCGTTCGAGGTGTGAACGTTTTTCCTTCACAGATAGAGAGCGTGCTACTTGATGTAGAGGGGGTGGAACCGCATTACTTGATAGTTGTGGACAGGCAGCACGCATTCAAGTCCGACGAACTGGAGATATGGGTCGAGGTCTCTGAGGGGGTGTTCTCCGACGAAATGCAGAAGATGGAAGGCCTCGAGAAAAGGCTCCGATCCGAGATGGATAGCGTACTGGGCATCGCAGCTCGTATCAAGCTCGTAGAGCCCAGAACTATCGAACGCACTGAAGGTAAAGCTAAAAGGGTAATAGACCGAAGCGAGCTATAGCACCCTGGAACTGCTGAAACAATAGCTAACGGAGGAACCAGGATATGAGAATAAAGCAGGTTTCCGTGTTTGTGGAGAACGAGTCCGGTCGGCTAGAAGCCATCCTTGAAGCCCTCCAGAGAGAAAAGATCAGCATACGCGCGCTCTCGGTAAGTGATACCGCGGAGTTTGGCATAGCGCGCATGATTCTGGATAATCCGGATGAGGGGCTAAAAGCCCTGCGGCAGGCTGGGTTTACCACGAGAATCGACTGGATGCTCAGCGCTCAGATACCCGATGTTCCCGGCGGGCTACTCAACAGCGTGGCGAAGCCAATGGCCAAGGCCGGGATCAACATTAAGTATTTCTACGCCTTCATTGGGCAGGTCGGAGAGAACAAGGCGATGGTGGTATTCAAGCCCGATGATATAGAGAAGGCGGAGGAGGTCTTGAAATCGCTATCAGTGGGTAGTTGAGCTTCTCAGTCTTACCCTAGAGACATGGCTGCGGGTTGACATTGACTAGCAAAGGCCAAATTCCTTGGCCGCCGACCTAAATCCCGGTAACGAGCCTGAAATTACCCGATCCTCCACGCAGTAGGATATGCGGAAGTATCCCGGAGCACCAAACCCCTTCCCTGGCACCACCAGAACATTGTACTTTTGCAACTCCTTGACGAAATCCGCATCATCTGCAATGGGCGACCTGGGGAACATGTAGAAGGCACCCATCGGCTTTACCATAGAATAGCCCATCTCGACCAGGCTATTGTACAAGAGGCCCCTCTTCCTCACGTACTCGTCTATGTCAACGGATGCATCCTGCAGTTCACGCACCACATGTTGCATGAGGGCTGGAGCATTGACGAAACCAAGCACGCGATTACAGAACACCAATCCGTTTATCAACTCATCTCGACCCTCATATAGGGGATTAACGGCGATATATCCGATACGCTCCCCCGGCAAAGCTAGGTCCTTTGAATAAGAAGTAGTAACGATGGTTCTGGGATGGTACTGAAACACATATGGACACTCCACCCCATCATATACCAGCCTCCGGTAGACCTCATCGCTAATCAGGAAGATCTCTCTCCCATACTCCACTTCCTTTCTGCTCAGCAGCTCACCGATTCCCTTTAGCGTGTTGTGGCTATAGACAGCGCCAGTAGGATTATTGGGGGAGTTCACCAACACGGCTCGCGTTTTGGATGTAACATTTTCCTCCAGGATCTTCAAGTCCGGTGCAAACTGGTTATCTGTGGGGATAATACGGGGGAGAGCCTGAGCATTGTCAATGTAGTATATATACTCGACAAAGTAGGGGGCTAAGATTATTACCTCATCGCCAGCCTCGACGATGGTTTTTAACGCCACATTGATCCCTCCGGCAGCGCCACATGTCATCACTATCTCATTCTGAGTGAAGGGTATCCCGGTCATGGACGAAAGATGCTCGGCCACGGCGGCCCGCACCTCTGGATAACCGGCGTTAGGCATATATCTATGCATCCCTGCACGCGGGTTGTTCACCCACCGGCTAAGCTCCTGGTGAAACTCCTCTGGCGGCTCCATTACGGGATTGCCCAGAGAGAGGTCGAAAACATTGCTCTCACCGAATTTCTTCTTGAGAGCGATTCCCTCCTCAAACATCTTCCTGATCCACCCACCCTCCGCCATCTGCTGCTGCAACTTCCGCGAAATCGCCATCGGACTGCCTCCCACTTGATTCATCGTTCAATGATTATTGGTTGTTCGGTTTCGCTGCCCGTTTGGTCTTGGTGCCCCTTCGTGAGCCTTACTCCGCCCCTGAGACCTTCAGGGGGACTAAAGGCAGGGCCGAACGACACTGTGTTGCGCAACTACAGCCGTCTAATCCAGCCGCAAGCCTAGATATACCTGCCCACGGCCTCCGCTATGGGCCTCAGTTCGGCCATCAGCCGCTCGAAGTTCGGGATATTTAACGATTGCAAGCCATCCACCAACGCTTCTTCTGGATTGGGATGGACCTCTATCAGAAGCCCGTCTGCCCCGGCTGCAATCGCAGCCTTGGCGATGCTCGGTACATATGCAAAATGTCCCGCCGCATGGCTGGGGTCCACTATGATTGGGAGATGGCTAAAATGCTTGACCACTGCAATTGAACTGATATCCACAGAAAAACGAATGCTGTCCTCGAAGGTCCTTATCCCACGCTCACACAGGATTATTCGCCGATTGCCCTCAGCCAAAAGGTAATCGGCTGCTGTCAGCCATTCGGTCACGGTAGCGGAGAGGCCCCTTTTCAACAGGATGGGATGCCTCAGCTTGCTAAGTTCCTTCAAGAGCGCGAAGTTCTGCATGTTGCGGGCTCCGACCTGTAATATGTCGGCGTGTTTGGCGATCAACCCTATGTTCTGGATGTCGACGACCTCGGTGATGACCGGAATGCCAAGATCAGACTTGACCTTAGCCAACATCTTCAAAGCGTCCCTTTCCAGCCCCTGGAAGCTGAAGGGCGAGGTGCGAGGCTTGAAGGCGCCGCCCCTGACCACCGCAGCCCCGAGTTCCTTTACCGCCTTGGCCGTCTCCATAAGCTGCTTCTCACTCTCCACGGCGCAAGGTCCGGCCATGATTACCACCCTCTGTCCCCCGACCTCGACGCCGGACACATTTATTTTACTTGGCCTAGGATGGAATTCCCGTGAGGCGAGCTTATACGGCTTCATCACGCGGGTGACACTCTCTACGCCTGGCAAAATGGCGAAAACGTCCGTTTGTACCTTGCCGGTATCGCTGCCCAGAATCGCCACCACCGTCTTTTCGGTGCCCAGGTTCAACTGGACATCAAAGCCAAAGGAGTGGGCCCTCTCCACCACATGATCGACTTGATCCTTCGTAGCACCCTTGCTCATCTCAACAATCATTTTATGTCACCCCACAAATTACGTGCTCAAGAAATTGGGTCAGCTTCGGGGTCCCATAGAGACAGTTGTCCCCGTTGCGCGGGCAATTGTCTTCCCTTGGGAATCGAAGACCGTCATCTCTGATGTGCCCACTCTCTTGCCTGCATGCAAAACCCTGGATTCGGCATAGATGGTCTCCCCAACAGGCGCAGCCGCAAGAAAATGGATGTTCATTTGGACAGCAACATGTATATTCTCCAGCGTATTGCAAGCGCAGCCAAAAGCCTGGTCCAGTAGCGTGGCGATAACACCACCGTGAATCATATTCTCCCAGTTTAGAAACTCCCGTTTCAGCTCAAGCTTCACCTTGGCATATCCTGAAGAGAGTTC
>SOIC01000057.1 GCA_004377275.1 Dehalococcoidia bacterium | reverse complement strand
GGCTGAAGAGGCTGAAGAGAAGTCGGAAGAAAAGGATTAGACATGTCCACTGAGAAGTTGCCACCCCACGATATCGAGGCGGAGGAGGCGGTGATCGGCTCTCTTCTCGTCGATGGCGATGCCATTTTTAAGATCGCTACCTTCCTCAGGTCTGAGGATTTCTACCGGGAGAAGAATCAGTGGCTGTATGCGGCCTGCTTTGACCTCTACGAGCGAAATGAGGCCATAGATCAGGTTACCGTGGCCCATGAGTTGGGGCGGCGGGAGAGGTTGGAGGCGGTGGGCGGGGCTGCCTATCTGAGCCATCTCGTCTCCAATGTAGCCACCTCGGTGCATATTGAGCACTACGCCCAGATAGTGCACCGCATGTCTGCAATGCGTCACATGATCATTGCCGCAGGTCAGATTGAAGACATCGGCTATGAGGCGGGGCCGGATGTCGACGCCGCCCTCGGTAAAGCAGAGGACATATTGTTCCGCTTACGCCGTGGTCAGCGTCCCTGGGATTTCGTCTCGATTCGTGAGCTCCTCGACCGATACTTCGAGGAAAGCGAGATTCGTCCCTTCGAAGGGGAGGTGGTAAATACTGGCTATCATGCCCTGGATGATATCCTGGGCGGACTCCGCCGCTCCGACATGATCGTGCTCGCTGCCAGGCCGAGCGCGGGCAAGACCAGCCTCGCCCTGGGCATTGCCAGGAACGCTGCGGTGCAGCAAAAGGCCCGTGTAGCCATCTTCAGCGTGGAGATGGCGCGGGAGCAACTGGTGCAGCGACTCCTCGCCAGCGAGGCTGGTGTCGATTCCCAACAGTTACGTCTTGGTCAGCGGACGGAGGCTGAGGAGCGAAGGATCATGGAGGCTACAGGCGTGCTATCCGAAGCGCCGATCTTTATCGATGACTCGCCCATCTTGAGGATGGTGGAGATGAAATCGAAGGCGCGGCGGCTTCACTATGAGCGGGGCATTGACCTCATTATCGTCGATTACCTGCAACTGGTGCGGGGTGATGGTAGGGAGGGGCGGGTTCAGGAGGTCACTGAGATCTCCCGCTCCCTTAAAGAGCTCGCTCGTGAGCTAAATGTGCCGTTGATAGCCGTCTCTCAGCTCTCCAGGGCTCCAGAGGGGCGAGCCTCGCACCGCCCACAGCTTTCCGACCTCAGGGAGAGCGGCGCCATCGAGCAGGACGCCGATGTGGTGGTGTTCATCTACCGCGATGACATGAATATATCCGAACAGGACTGGAAGAGGCAGCATCCCGGTGAGCCTTACCCCTGGGGTGTTGCTGACATCATAGTTGCCAAGCACCGCAATGGACCTATGGGTGAAGGGAAATTGCGTTTTTTGAAGAGAACGGTGAAATTCGAGGATTACGAAGTGGAGCGGACGGGATGAAGCCCTTTCCTGGTTTCCCTCAAAGGATGCACTTTTCCCCGCTACCCAATCTTTTCTTTAGCCAGCTTCTCCCCCAGATCGATGACCTCGCTGAGCTGAAGGTCACGCTCCACCTCTTCTGGATCCTATACGGTAAACGGGGCTACCCGAAATTTGTCACCTACGGAGAGCTTCTCGGCGACCGGCTGTTGATGATGGGTGTCGGTTCTGAGGCGGCGCTTCGCAGCGGCCTGGAGGGGGCTGTACGTCGAGGCACGATAATTGATTTGACTTTGGAGAGGCACGGAAGGATTGAAGAGCTTTACTTCATGAATACAGAGAGTGATCTTGAGGCACGTAACAGAATCGAGCGGGGGGAGATCGAACTAGGGGCTTTACCGCTAAAGGAGCCTTTTTCGGAAAGCCCTGAGACCGGAGAGCAGCTCAATATCATGACCCTTTATGAGGAGAACATCGGCATGCTCACCCCGATGATCGCTGAGGAGTTAAAGGATGCGGAGCGGATTTACCCCGCCTCCTGGATCGAGGATGCCTTTAGGGAAGCGGTGAGCAGAAATAAACGCAGTTGGAAATATATCGAGGCCATTTTAAAGCGCTGGGCTAGTGAGGGTAGGGAACATGGAGCGCCTGGGAGAGATTCTACAGAGGACCCAGACAAATATATCAAGGGAAGGTACGGTCACCTCGTCAAGCGGCGAATTGACTGAGGCGGATAAGCCAGACTGTCCCCTTTGTAAGGGGGCCGGCTTGGTTCATCCCGTACTTCCTTCGGGGCGACCCGATTTCACCAGGGTGGTACCTTGCCGCTGCAACCAGGGGGAGCCTGAGGAAGAGCGTTTGTTACGCCTGCGGCAAGATAGTGGAGATCTGGGGCTGAAGCTGCTGCGCAATATGGCCTTCGAAAATTTTGACCCCAAGCGGGTTAATCTCCCCCTTGAACAGCAGCAGATTCTAGGGGATGCCTATAAGCTGGCAAGGCGCTTCGCCGAGGAGCCGGAAGGGTGGCTAGTGCTTCTGGGCCCCAACGGCTGCGGCAAGACCCATCTAGCCGCGGCCATTGGCAACTATCAGCTAAAAAAGGGTAAGCCGGTGCTTTTTGTATTTATTCCCGACTTCCTCGATCACTTGCGATCCACCTTCAGCCCCGATAGCAAGGTGACCTATGATGATCTCTTTGAAAGGGTAAAAAAGGCGCCCCTCCTGATTCTCGATGACTTGGGGGAGCAGTCGAGCACCCCCTGGGCCCAGGAGAAGCTCTACCAGCTGATCAACTATCGTTATAATGCGCGGCTGCCCACGGTTGTCACCTCTTGCTTCTCTCTGGAGGAGATCGAGACCAGAATAGGCTCGCGACTTGGTGACCCTAGAGTGAGCAACCCATTTAATATCAATGTCCCTGATTATCGTTCTGAGCTTGCCCCCTCGGATAGGGGGAGGCGGAGGAGGGCGCGCTAGGCTATGGTGAATACCCCGGTTCTGGTGCTAAATCAGAACTACGAGCCGCTCAATGTCTCCAGGGTGCGGCGGGCAGTGGTTCTGGTCATGCGCGGCAAGGCGGAGACGCTGGAGAATAATGACTCAGGGGTGATCCACACTGCCAATAATGCTATCGCCATGCCTTCGGTGATCCGCCTGGTTTATCTAGTGAAGCGCCCTCGCCCGGAGAAGAAGTTAACCCGCCACGAGGTGTTCCAGCGAGATAACTATACCTGCCAGTATTGCGGCAGGAAGACCAGGGAACTTAGCTTGGATCATGTGATCCCGCGTCATAGGGGAGGGCGGCACATCTGGGAGAATGTAGTGAGCGCTTGCCTCAGGTGCAACAATCACAAGGCGGGACGCACCCCTAAAGAGGCGGAGATGAGGCTCATCCGCCAGCCCTTCGCCCCGCATGTTAGCGGCTATTATGTCCCCTACGAGTACATTCAACGGCATAACGGGTGGCAAAAGTTCCTTCCATTGCAGCAGAGAAGTAATGAGGATTAAGCGCCTTTCTTCTTGGAGGGCCTTTCCCCTTCCGATTTCACCTCTTCAACCGGCAACTCCACGATGGCCTCGCTCGTCAGCTTCACCAGCACTGTCTCTTTTAACGGGTTTACGCCCACCACAGTGGCGACCCCCATGTGGGTGATCACCCGCTGCCCAATGGGGGGGAGCTTTTCCTTCATGATGGAGTATTGCGAACTCTCGTGGCTCAGACAGCACAGTAGCCTTCCGCAGACCCCGGAGATCTTCATCGGGTTAAGGGGCAGGTCTTGCTCTTTGGCCATTCTAATGGAGACGGGGTTGAACTCGGAGAGGTAAGTAGTGCAGCATAATGGGAGACCGCATCTGCCATAGCCTCCTAAAAGCTTTGCCTCATCGCGTGGCCCCACTTGGCGAAGCTCGATGCGGGTTTTGTAGGTAGCGGTGAGCTCCTTTAAGAGGTCGCGAAAGTCCACCCTGCCCTCGGCGGTGAAGAATATGGTGAGGCGGGAGCCATCGAGATTGTACTCTCCAGATATGAACTTCATGGGCAGGCCCAATCGAGAGCTTATCTCCTGGCACTTTTCCAAGGCCTCCCGCTCCTTACCCCTGGATTCAACCCGTTTGCCAAGGTCCTCCTCCTCTGCTTTGCGCAGCACCGGCTTAAGAGGCTCGGTTATCTCGTTGGCGAGCACCTGCTTCGGCGAAATGACCACCCTGCCCAGCTCTGGGCCGCGCCCGGTCTCCACCACAACCCAGTCACCCGCGTTTACCTCAATGCCTGCAGGGTCGAAGTAATATACCCTCCCTGCTCGCTTGAATCGTACGCCAATTACCTCGGGCATGTCTTCGTGAGCTAACCCCCTTCCCTTTGTGGAATGTTAAGCATGAGTACCTCCAGCACCAGACGGGGATTAGCGTTTTGCCCTAATGCTTCTACAGCCTGCTGCATGCTTTTAATAAACCCTTTGATCCCCGTCAAGTGATAATATTCCGCCTCGTTATAAAGCGTGGCCTCTTGATCTATATTGGTAATGAAATCGCCGCATCCCCCCTTGATCAGCAGGAGGTCGCGCCACCAGCCAATCCATAGGGAGAGAACCTCACGGATCGCTCCTCGATTTTTACTGAACTGGCTTGCAATCTGGGCGGCATAGTCGAAGCGCTCCGCTCGCCCCACACCGGTGAGATGGAGCAGGGCGCTGAGCCGCGCCGCACGCTCGCCGGTGATACGATCATCATGTAACGCGCCCACTGCCCAGCCAAGGCAACCTGAGGAGAGCCGCGCCAATACCATCGCCTGTTCCGGGGCTACCTCCCAATGCTCGATAAGCGCCCGTTCCACTACGGGAGTCGGGAGCGGTCTTAGCTCCAGTTTCTGACATCGGGAGCGCACCGTGGGCAGGAGCAGCCGTTCATTTACGGCGAGCAGCATTAGCTGAACATTGGGCGGCGGCTCCTCCAGCGTTTTTAGCAGGCAGTTTGCCGCCTCGGTGGAGAGGTGCTCCGCTCCATCGATGATAAATACCCGATTCCCCCCCTCGAAGGGTTTCAGGGTGGCGGAGCGCTCCATCTCCCTGATCTGGTCGATGCCGATCTCTGCCCTGCCATCGAGGCCGATTACCTGAATATCGGCATGTCTCAGTCCGGCGATCCGTTGGCATGATGTGCAGGTGCCGCAGGGCTTTTGGTCCCCCTGGCAGTTTAAGGCTTGAGCCAGATTCAGGGCGAGGGTCATCTTCCCCACGTGAGGCGGACCGACTAGGAGATAGGCATGAGATAGATTGCCACCCTTCAGACTGTTGTCCAAAAGGGCGACCAGTGTTTCATGTCCCATTACCTGCCACATTTTGCTTTTCGTCCTTTACGGTTGCGATATTAAAAGTCTGATGTTTTCACTTCCACGTCATATTGTTAGAAACGTTCGAAATGTTCGAAAAATTTTACTCGATTCACTCATCTAACCTTGAACAAAATAGGATTGGTTACGGTAATTTGGCCCTTTTCATTGGGCGGTCTTAAATAATATCGCAGTTCATTAGGTCCTCATAGCTCTCGCGGCGGCGGATGAGGCGCGCCTTTCCATCCTTGACCAGAACGATGGGTGGCTTCAGCGAGGCATTATAATTTGAGGCCATGGATAGGCAGTAGGCACCACAGCAGGGCATGGCAATGATGTCTCCAGGCTCGAGTTTTGGAAGGTCGATGTCCTGAATCAGGATATCCCCCGATTGGCAGAATTTGCCTGCCACGGTGACCCGCTCCAAATTTTCATCCGCCACTTTATTTGCCACTATCGCCTCGTATTTGGCTCCATATAGGGCGGGGCGGATGTTATCGGCGATGCCCCCATCTACGGAGACATATTTGCGCACCCCAGCGATCTCCTTTATAGCTCCTACAGTATAGAGGGCGACCCCCGCCCCTCCCACGATGGACCTCCCCGGCTCCATGACAAGTCGCGGCGGCTCAAGGCCCAGCGCCTCGCACTTTTTAAGAAGCGTGGCGGTGATCGCTTCGGCAAATTCGCCGATGGTGGGGGCCGGGGTGTCCTCTGTATAGGTGATAGCCAATCCTCCCCCAGTGCTTAGCTCTTTGAGCTTGAAGCCATGCTTACTTCCCATCTTGGCGGCAAAGTCCAGTACAATCTCTATCGCCTGCTTATAGGGCGATAGATCGAAGATCTGGGAGCCAATGTGAAAGTGGACCCCGATAAGTTCGAAAGAAGAGGACGACATCAACGCGGTGAGCGCCTCCTCTGCCTGAGCCATAGGGAAGCCAAACTTGCTGTCGGTAGCCCCGGTGGTTAAATGGGCATGGGTGTGAGGGTCAACACCAGGGGAGAGGCGAAGGATGACCCCTTGTCTCACCCCGGCCTCTTTAGCTACCTCATCAAGCAGGGAAAGCTCATAGGAGTTGTCTACCACAATGCGTCTCACCCCCCAACCTATCGCCAGCTCCAGCTCCTGACGCGACTTGTTATTGCCGTTAAAGTAGACCTGCGCCATGGGGAAGTCCACCGATTTGGCGATGGCAAGCTCCCCCGCGGAGACCACATCGAGACCCAACCCCTCTTCCTTGAAGAGCTGCGCCAGCGCCGGGTTGATGAAGGCTTTACAGGCGTATATCACCAGGCTATTGGGGTAACGCTGCGCAAACCCCTTTCGATACTCGGCACACTTACCCCTTAGCGTCGCTTCATCAAAGATATAGAGCGGCGTGCCAAATTCACTGGCCAGTTCCCCGGCGTCGCATCCGCCGATGACGAGATGGTTTTTTTCGACCTGAGTGGTTTGTGGAAATAGCCTAAGCATATCTCCCTCTTTGGAGGGCTAGTTTATAGCGGGCATCCTCGCCACTTCCCTGCGAGGATGCCTTCCCATCCCTCTCCAGCTTTATCAGATGGGCGTATACCTGTCCTTTGGCTAATTCATAGACGAAGCCAGCTAGCTCGGGATAGATCTCGGCCGCCAACTCCTTTACCGTAGCCTTCCCATGGCGTAACCCGGCGATTACCTGCTCCTCGCGCTCCAGGCGGTGCTGGATCAGCTCCTCCACCCTTCGTCGCGGCTCCCTTAGCGCGGGGCCATGTCCAGGGAGGATCAGATCAATATCGTAACCGAGGAGCTTCCTCAAGGAATCAATATACTGTGCCATATCTCCC
Organism: Dehalococcoidia bacterium; assembly: GCA_004377275.1. Taxonomy (GTDB): domain Bacteria; phylum Chloroflexota; class Dehalococcoidia; order E44-bin15; family E44-bin15; genus E29-bin15. Next base: position 5,714 of record SOIC01000057.1, on the reverse strand, counting down.
TTAGGCGGCTGTATCACCGTCGTGCTCTGGCCCAGAACGTGGTCGCCGGAGAACATGATCCTTTCTTTTCTCATGTAAAGGCAGATGTGCCCCGGGTTGTGCCCAGGGGTATGGACGACCTCAAGGTCGATGCCATTAAGGGAGATAATATCGCCCTCCGCCACCACTTTATCCACCGCGATATCGGTTTGCTCCACGGAGTGAAGGACAATCTTGGCCCCCGTTTTTTCTCGGAGCCTCACCGCCCCACTGATATGGTCGGGATGGGCATGAGTGATCACGATATAGGCGAGCCTCAATCCGGCGAAGGCATTTACATAATCTACCCGGGAACTGACCGACCTCTCATCGCCGTATCCTGAGTCGATGAGGGCCCCCTCACCACCGACTACAAGATAGACCTGGGGCGCATAAGATCCCAAAAGGTGATCTATCTCCGCCGGGATGGCGTGAATGCCCTGGGCAATATCCATTCTTCGCTTTTTGTCCTTTGCGGTTGTGATTTGAAAAGACTGCTGCTTCTGTTTTCATATCCTATCCTCAAAATATCTATTGTGCGAAAAATTCGCCTCTTCGCTCTCCCGCCACTTCCAGCCCTCACCCTTCAGGCTGTTGTTTCATATTAGCAATTGGGCAGTTCAAAGTCAACCGATTGCACTCGTCCGGGTGATTTGAGGCACATTGCTTCTCCCTATTTTTTTGTCGTTGCGACCTCGATATATCGGGGGAAGCAATCTCGGGGGAAGATGGGAGGTGATGAGATTCTTCGTATTCGCCAGCTATGACGAGTGAAAGAGGCTCTTGCCGGGAGGGAAAGTGTCACCATTCTATCTGAACGAGATAACCGCTGCAAGTTGACAGGGGTAGGTGAGGGGACTAGAATTTGCCTGAGGTTTGCGGTGTATCAGAAGAGTGTTCTGGGTAATGGGCTACGTGTGATCACCGGTGCTATGCCCCATACCCGCGCGGTGTGTATCAATATCTTCATCGGCGCTGGCTCGCGCTACGAGAGGGAGGAAGAGGCGGGAACATCCCACTTCATTGAGCACCTTTGCTTTAAGGGGACCCAGCGCCGCGCTACCGCGAAGGAGATTGCCGAGGCTATCGAGGGGGTGGGTGGCATGCTCAATGGGGGCACCGATAAGGAGTTCACCGTCTACTGGTGCAAGGTGGCTCGCACCCACTTTCCTCTCGCGTTAGACCTGACGGTCGATATACTCCGCAATTCCAGGTTCGATGCTCAGGATATAGAGCGGGAGCGCGGCGTCATTATCGAGGAGATTAATGAGAGCATGGATTCACCCCAGCATCGAGTGAATCTGCTTATCGATGAAGTGGTCTGGCCGGCTCAGCCACTGGGGCGTGATATTGCCGGGAGCAAGGAGACGGTAAGTGCCCTGAGTCGAGAGATGCTTCTGGGCTACATGAGTCGCCAGTATGTGCCCAATAATACGGTGCTCAGCGTTGCCGGTGACATTAGCCATGAGGAGGTCTTGTCGCGTATGAGCGAGGTCTTGGACCAGTGGGCGGTGGCTACCCTGCATCCCCCCTCTCCCGCTGAGGACCGCCAGGAGGAACCCCGCCTCCGTATTGAGCGGAGGGTCACCGAGCAAGCTCACATCAGCCTGGCGGTACGGGGCCTCTCTATCGCTCACCCCGATCGGTTCAATCTGGACATTTTGAACGTGATATTGGGCGAGGGGATGAGCAGCCGCCTATATCTGGAGATTCGCGAGCGGCGAGGGCTGGCCTACGATATCCATAGCTATGTGGACCACTTCCTTGACTCGGGGGCGATCACCATCTATGCCGGGGTGGACCCAAAGCGGGTTACTGACACTGTCGCGGTCATCCTTGAGGAGCTTGCTCGCCTCAAAGATGAGGTCCCCGCCCTTGAGCTTACCAAGGCTAAGGAGTTGACCAAGGGACGCCTGCTGCTTCGTATGGAGGATACCAGGAGTGTTGCCGGCTGGATGGGAGGTCAGGAGCTGCTTACCGGGCAGATCCGCACGGTGGATGAGATAGCCTCGATAATCGATGCCATTACCCCTCAAGATCTAAAGCGGGTGGCCGCTCAGTTGCTCCTAACCGAGAAGCTTAACCTGGCCATCGTTGGTCCGGTCAATGGTGAGGATCGCCTTTTTCGCTCTTTACGGTTGTGATTTTTCGTCCTCTACACTGTGTGTAAGAAGGGAAAATCCACATTTCGGAAAACAAGGTGGTTTATTTTAACTCAACCCTTTGATATGTTGCCTAGGAGCAGAATGGCGAAAAAGCTTCTCAAGCTTTAAACTGATACGCAGGTTTTGCTCATCCAGCTTTGACCCCCGCGTAAGTTACCCATAAAAATCGTAGCTACGGTCTTTGGGCCGTAGCTACGATTTGCTAACCAGCTTGTTTTAATATTCGGGCATCGCAGGCGGCATGGCTTTCTCTTTCTCCTTGATGTCAGTGATCAGGGACTCTGTGGTGAGCACCATGGCGGCGATGCTGGCTGCATTTTCCAGCTCCGCCCTGACCACCTTTGCCGGGTCGATGATCCCGCGCTGCTTCATGTTGGCGTAATCGTCGCGCAGGGCGTCATAACCGATGCCCGTCTTGCTCTCCTTAACGGTATTTACCACCACCGAGCCCTCTCTGCCGGCGTTCTGGGCGATCATCCGCAGAGGCTCCTCCAGAGAGCGGCGTACAATAGCGACGCCGGTGCTCTCGTCGCCCTCTACCTTTAACTTATCGAGGGTGGTGATGGAGTTAATGAAGGCAACCCCGCCCCCGGGGACAATGCCCTCCTCCACCGCGGCCCTGGTTGCGGACAGGGCATCCTCGACGCGGTGTTTCTTCTCCTTGAGCTCCACCTCGGTGGCTGCCCCCACCTTGATCACGGCAACACCCCCGGCGAGCTTGGCCAGGCGCTCCTGGAGTTTCTCCTTATCGAAATCGGAGGTAGTATCCTCTATAAGGGTCTTGATTTGCTTGATCCGTGCCTCAATTGCCTCATCCGAGCCCTTGCCTTCGATAATGGTGGTTTCCTCTTTAGTGGAAACTACCTTTCTGGCCCGGCCCAGGTCATCAATAGTGACAGAATCGAGCTTTCGGCCCAGCTCCTCGGTGACCACCGCGCCCCCGGTGAGGATGGCCATATCCTCCAGCATCGCCTTGCGGCGATCGCCGAAGCCCGGCGCCTTGACCGTCAGGCAATTAATGGTGCCCCTTAGCTTATTGACCACCAGGGTGGCAAGTGCCTCACCGTCTACATCCTCAGCGATAACAACCAGGTTCTTGGTCACCTGAAGTACCTTCTCCAGGGCGGGCAGCATGTCGGCGACTGCGGAGATCTTCTTATCGGTGATCAGGATATAGGGGTCCTCGATCTCTGCCTCCATCCTCTCCGGGCTGGTGACGAAGTAGGGGGAGATGTAGCCGCGGTCGATCTGCATCCCCTCAACATACTCCGTCTCGAACTTTATCCCCTTCCCTTCCTCAACGGTGATCACCCCATCCTTGCCTACCTTCTCCATGACCTCGGCGATTAGATCTCCGATCTCTTCATCGGCTGCGGAGATGGATGCCACCTGTGACACATGCGCCTTGGTGGTCACCGGAGTGCTCATTTTCTTGAGCGCGTCGAGGATGGTCGCCGTGGCCTTCTCAATGCCCTTCTTTATCGCCATGGGGTTAGCCCCGGCAGCCACATTCTTCATCCCCTCATGAAGCATCGCCTGGGCAAGCACGGTAGCGGTGGTGGTGCCATCGCCGGCGACATCATTGGTCTTGGTGGCCACCTCCTTGATCAATTGCGCCCCGATGTTCTCGAAGGGCTCCTCCAGTTCGATCTCCTTGGCTATGGTGACGCCATCGTTGGTGATGGTAGGCGGTCCGAACCTTTTATCCAGCACTACATTGCGCCCCTTGGGGCCAAGAGTGATCTTAACCGCATCGGCAAGGGCATCCATACCAATCTTGAGATGTCGCCTTGCATCCTCATTGTACGCTATCTGTTTTGCCATTTCCCCTCCTTCAATTAGCTGAACTTAGCCAGGATATCGCTTTCCCGCAGGATCAACACCTCTTCATCGTCCTGCTTGATCTCACTGCCGGCATACTTGGAGTAGATCACCTTGTCGCCCTTCTTCACCTCCATGGGGACCCGCTTGCCCTCCTCATCTAACCTCCCTGGGCCCACTGCGATGACCACGCCACGCTGCGGCTTCTCCTTTGCGGTATCGGGCAGTATAATGCCACCTTTGGTTACCTCTTCCTCGCCTGAAGGCCGCACCACCACCCGGTCTCCTAACGGCTGTAACTTGATTGCCACGCTTAACCTCCTATTAGCAGTCTCGTCATGAGAGTGCTAAATTATAGTAGCCTAGATTGCTTGATGCCGCAAGTGAGTAGATAGCTCTTTATAACAAATGTCGGGCACTGAAACATGATTATATGCCATTTTACTCCCAATAACTTCTTTGAAGATTGCTTTATCTCACTAAAGCGCTTTTTGGCATCGGAGGCTTTATCCCAGCCTGAGGTTGGGCGCGATATCGAGATCCCAGCCTGAGCGTTTGCCCGCGGTGAGGCGGAAGTAGCAACAGGAGGCGATCATGGCGGCGTTATCGGTGCACAGGATGGGGCTGGGGATTAGTATGGGGATGGGGGAGCGCTCGGTCATCGTGCGGCGTAGGAGGAGGTTTGCGGCGACGCCGCCACCGAGGAGGATCTGATGGGCACCTAGCCGCTTTGCTGCGGCCACCGTTTTAGTGACCAGAACATCGACCACCGCCTGCTGAAAGCTGGCGGCGATATCGGCTTTTTCAACCTTTTCGAGACGTATCTCAATTTCTGATCGTGTGTCTTCTACCGCCTCTCCGCTCTCCTCACCCTTCGCGCTCTTTTGTGCTGCGAGGCGGAGCACCGCGGTCTTCAGTCCGCTGAAGCTGAAGTCGTCGCTGTCTTTGAGCCAGGCGCGGGGCAGGCGGTAGCGCGCGCCATTGCCTTCGCCGGCGGCCTGCTCTATGGCGGGACCGCCGGGGTAGCCCAGCTCCAGGATCCGGGCCACCTTATCGAATGCTTCGCCAGCGGCATCATCTCTGGTTCTCCCCAGGGGTTGATAGTCGCCATGCCCCCTCATCAGGAGTAGGTCGCTGTGTCCCCCGGAGACGATGAGGCAGATAGCGGGGAGATCAGGGGTGCTTCCCTCAAGCCAGTTAGCATAGATGTGGCCCTCCAGGTGGTTGATGCCAACTAGGGGGAGACCCTGGGCCAGGGCGATGGCCTTGGCGATGTTCACCCCGACAAGGAGGGAGCCGGCGAGCCCCGGCCCGCTGGTCACCGCGATAGCATCCAGGTCGCTCCAATGGGTTTGGGCCTGAGCCATTGCCTCTGAGATGATGGGGATGGCAGTGAGCAGGTGCTGGCGGGAGGCCACCTCTGGCACGATGCCTCCATAGCGGGAGTGGAGGTCTACCTGGGAGGCGATCAGGTTGGAGAGGATCTCCCTACCATCCCGGACCACGGCGGCGGCTGTTTCATCGCAGGAGGTTTCGATGCCAAGGATTTTCATTTTTTCGCCCCGTTCGCCCTTTTTTGCCCCATGGCAATATAGCAAATGTTCTGCTCAATGTAAATCGCCTTTTAGGGAACTGTGGGTTTCCTTTTATACCACAGCGTAAGGGTAGAAAAAAGTTATCGCTCAGATATATCGGTGATAGCCTATCGTC
>SOIC01000176.1 GCA_004377275.1 Dehalococcoidia bacterium | reverse complement strand
TCGAGGAGACCATCGCTAGAAGAAGGTCGGTGAGGGAATATAAGGGGGAACCTTTATCCCTTTCCCAACTCTCCCAGGTGTTATGGGCCGCCCAGGGGCTCACCGATACCCGAGGACTCAGGGCTGCACCCAGCGCTGGCGCTGCATATCCCCTGGAAGTTTTTGTTCTTATTGGCAGGGATGGTGTAGAGGGTCTTGAGCCAGGGATGTACCATTATAATGTAACCAAGCACTCCCTGAACCTTTATAAAGAGGGAGATCAAAGGAGGGAGCTCGCCATTGCCGCCCTAGATCAGGAATTTATAGCCCAGGCGCCGGTGGCCATTGTGATCTGTGCCGTTTATGAGCGAACCTCCCGGTACTATGGCCCGAGGGGCGAGAGGTATGTGCACATGGATTTGGGGCATGTGGGAGAGAACGTCAGCCTCCAGGCAGTGGCGCTCGGCCTGGCAACTGTGATAGTTGGGGCCTTCGACGATGAGCAGGTGAGTGCGGTGATGAGCCTGGCCAAGGAGGTTAAGCCCCTCTACATAATCCCCCTGGGCAAATCGCGCTGAGTTTTTCGCCCTTTCTCGAGACCGGTAAGTAGGAGAAACAGACTAGGTTAATCCCTATGCTATACCTACAGCGGTGTGGTTCCCTTTTTCAGCAGCCAGTACTCCAGGCTATCGGCAAGCGCCAGCCAGCTGGCCTCGATAATGTTGCTGGAGCTGCCAACTGTCCGCCACTCCTGCTTCCCATCACTCGATTCTATAAGCACCCTGACCCGGGCCCCAGTGCCCCCAGTCCCCTCTATGACGCGCACTTTATAGTCCACCAAGCGCACCGCCTCAAGTCTAGGATAGAACACCACGAGCGATTTACGCATCGCGGCATCCAGAGCATTAACCGGGCCATTGCCCTCAGCGGCGGTATGGATCACATCACCACCAACCTTTATCTTCACCGTGGCCTCGGATAAGAGCTCCTCGTCGCTCTCCGTCATTGAAGGGCGGCGCCTTTTCTCCACCACCACCATGAAATCGATTAGCTCGAAGGGGGGCTTATAGTCCGGCTGCGCGCGGCGGACGAGCAGCTCGAATGAGGCTTCGGCATCCTCATACTGGAAGCCGCGGCTCTCCATAGTCTTGACTTGTTCCAGTATGTCACGCGCCTGTTCACCCTGAGGGATGAACTCCAAGCCCTGTTCCCGAGCTTTATGGATAATACCCCCCTTTCCCGAAAGCTCGGATACCAGTGTTCGCCATTGGTTGCCCACCAGATCGGGCTCGATATGATGATAGCTTTTCTCCCACTTGATCATGGCAGCCACATGGAGGCCGCCCTTATGGGTAAAAGCGCTGGATCCCACGTAAGGAAGGTGGGTATCGAGGGTCATGTTGGCAACCTCGCTCACATAGTGAGCGACCTCGCTCAGCCTGGCGAGTTGCTCATCGCTGATGCAATCGATGTCCATCTTAAGCTTCAGCGCAGGTATGATAGAGCAGAGGTTGGCATTGCCGCAGCGCTCTCCATAACCGTTGATGGTGCCCTGAACCTGGGTGGCACCGGCCTGGACGGCGGTCAGGGTGTTGGCCACGGCAAGCTCGGCGTCGTTATGAGTGTGGATGCCCAGCGGGATGCCGGTCGCTTTTCTGGCAGCATCGCAGGCAGTGGCTATATCGCCGGGCATCGCCCCACCGTTGGTATCGCAGAGGATGAGGCATTCAGCACCTGCTTCAGCAGCGGCTTTCAGGGTCTCGAGGGCATAAGGAGCATTCGCCTTATAGCCATCGAAAAAGTGCTCCGCATCGAAGAAGACCCTTCTCCCCTGGGATTTGAGGTAGCTTATGGAGTCGGCGATCATGCGCAGGTTCTCCTCCAAAGTGGTCTCCAATACCCGGGTGACATGGATATCCCAGCTCTTGCCCACTATCGTTACCACCTCTGTTTTGGCATCGAGCAGGGCATGAAGGTTGGGGTCTTTTTCCGCTTTCGCTTTGGGATGCCGCGTGCTGCCAAAGGCGACTAAGAGGGCATGGGAGAGAGCCATGCTCCGCGCCTTGGTGAAAAACTCCTCGTCCTTGGGGTTTGAGCCCGGCCAGCCACCCTCGATGAAGTGGATGCCCAGCTCATCGAGCTTGCTGGCGATGCGGAGCTTGTCCTCCACGGTGAAGGATATGCCCTCGCGCTGCGCCCCATCGCGAAGTGTGGTGTCATAAAGCTGGACCTGTGTCAACACTACCTCCCCTTAACTCACCCTATCCGCCACCCTGTCCCCCATCTCCCGCGTCCCTACCTGGGTCTTGCCTTCCTCCATTATATCATAGGTACGGTAGCCCTCCTCCAGGACATGGCTTACCGCTATTTCAACCGCATTCGCCCCCTCAACCAGCCCCAGCGAGTAGCGTAGCATCATGGCGACACTCATGATCTGAGCGATGGGGTTGGCAATGTTCTGCCCTGCCCTTCGCGGGGCGCTGCCGTGAATGGGCTCATACATGCCAAAGGTCCTCTCGCCAGCCCTGGGCACCCCGGCGAGGCTCGCCGAGGGGAGCATCCCCATCGAGCCGGCGAGCATGGAGGCTTCGTCGGTGAGGATGTCGCCAAACATGTTACCGGTGACGATGACATCGAAATCGGCGGGGCGCTGAATGAGCCTCATGGCGCAGGCATCGATCAGCATATGCTGAAGCTCCACGTCGGGGTAATCCGCGGATAGCTCGATGGCGAGCTGCCTCCAAAGGCGGGACGATTCCAGGACATTGGCCTTATCCACCGAGACCAGCTTTTTGCGCCGGCTGCGCGCCAGCTCAAAGCCAACCCTGAGGATGCGCTCGATCTCTCGCTCCGAGTAGAGCATGCTATCCACCGCTTTTCGCCCCGCCGCTGTCCGCCACTGCTTTTTGGGCTTGCCGAAGTAAATCCCCCCGGTAAGCTCTCGAACAATCATGAGGTCAACGCCTCTGATGATAGCTGGCTTTAGGGTGGTGGAATCTACGAGCATGGGGAGGACTTTGACCGGGCGCAGGTTGGCAAAGAGCTTCAGCCCCTTGCGCAGGCCGAGAAGCCCGTCTTCCGGCCGAACCTTTGCCGTCGGGTCATCCCACTTAGGGCCGCCGACGGCCCCCATGAGCACGGCGTCGCTTTTTTCGCACTTCCTGAGCGTCTCTTCAGGCAGAGCGACCCCAAATTGATCTATGGCGACTCCCCCAATAGGGCAATAGTCCAGTTCGAAAAAATGCCCGAATCTTGCGCCCACCGCCTCAAGAACCTTGACCCCCTCGGCGGCGACCTCAGGGCCGACGCCATCGCCGGGAAGTATTGCGATGTTGAATCTCACTGAGACCCCCTCGCCTCTATCTTTTTCCTGGTATATTCGATGAGCCCGCCCGTTGAAATAATCTGGAGCATGAAATCGGGGTAGGGCTCCGCCTTAAACACTTTGTTCCTGGTGATGTCACTAATCTCGCCTTTTTCCAGCGCCACCTCAAGCTCATCCCCCTGCTCGATCTCGTCGGCCTGGGCACACTCAAAAAGGGGCAGGCCGATGTTAATGGCGTTGCGGAAGAAGATGCGGGCGAAGCTTTGAGCGATGACACAGGATATGCCCACTGCCTTAATGGCTATAGGGGCATGCTCCCGCGATGAGCCGCAGCCGAAGTTGGTGGTAGCCACGATGATGTCGTCCGGCTTCACCCGGCTCAAGAACTCGCCATCGATGCCCTCCATGCAGTGCCCCGCCAGTTCCCCCGGCTCGGAGACATTGAGATAGCGAGCGGGGATGATAGCATCCGTATCCACATTAGCCCCGTATTTATGGACTACGCCTTTAAGCTTCAAGGTGAGTGCTCCTTGTCTTTTTGTACAGTTTCAACTAAATCCTTATATTCTCCCAAGTCCACATTCCATTCATATTTTGATCTCTCATTCCATTGTTCAAACACTTTATCCCTATATACTTCAAAAGCTTTCCTGCTACAACTATTAACCTTCATAAAGTGTCTCACGACTGTCTCGTAATCTAG
>SOIC01000204.1 GCA_004377275.1 Dehalococcoidia bacterium | reverse complement strand
TACCTAACTTAATCAACATATCGGCGAAGCCCATCACCCCAAGCCCGATCTTCCTTGTCCTTTTGGTCATCTCCTCGATCTCGGGAATGGGGAAGCTGTTCTTATCGATCACATTATCCAGGAACCTGACAGCAGTTTTTACTATATCCGCCAGCCTGTCGTAGTCGAGCTCGGGTTCTTTACCCTTTCCATCGCATACCATGCGTGAAAGGTTAATAGAACCCAGATTACAGGATTCGTAGGGGAGGAGGGGCTGCTCCCCGCAAGGGTTGGTGCTCTCGATAGCCCCCAGCTTAGGGGTGGGGTTAGCATCATTGATCCGATCGAGAAAGACAAGCCCAGGGTCGCCGGTTCGCCAGGCCAGGTCCACGATCATATCGAAGACCTCCTTGGCATTGAGCTTCCCCTGAACCGCCTTATTGCGGGGGTTTATCAGGTCATAGTCGGTGCCATCCACCACTGCGTTCATAAATTCAGCGGTTGCCGCCACCGAGAGGTTGAAGTTGGTGAGGCTGTTGCCCTTTTCCTTTGCGGTGATGAATTTTAGAATATCGGGATGACTCACGTTCAAGATAGCCATATTGGCGCCACGGCGCATCCCCCCCTGTTTGATGACATCGGTGGCCGCATCGAAGGCCCTCATGAAGGAAACAGGCCCGCTGGCTACTCCCCCGGTGGAGCCCACCATATCGCCCTCAGGCCTTAACCTGGAGAAGGAGAAGCCGGTGCCTCCACCGCTCTTGTGAATGAGGGCGGTGTGCTTTACCGTATCGAAGATGCGTTCCATAGAATCCTCGATGGGGAGGACGAAGCAGGCGGAGAGCTGCTGCAGATCGCGGCCGGCATTCATCAGGGTCGGGGAGTTGGGCAGGAATTCCAGATTAGCCATCACCCGATAGAACTCCTCCTCCCAGGCCGAAACATCCGCTTTGTGGTCGTAGTGGAGTTCGGCGGAGGCGATATTCTGGGCCACGCGGCGGAACATCTCCAGGGGCGTTTCGATAATCTGACCCCGCTCATCCTTCTTGAGGTATCTCTTTTCCAGAACCCGCATCGCATTTTCCGAGAACCCGGCAGGTTCGGCTTTCGTTGCCCCTAATTTCTTTGACGGAGTTACCCTTCGCGCCTCGCCCCTCTGCTTCTTCCGCTTCGACTCGGCGGGATGTATTGCAACCTCCATTTGGCTCCCTTCAGCGAGAATTTGTTTCACCGTAGCCTGAATTTCGGCGGGCCTCAGCCGCGACTCCGGTATGGCGCCCTCCATCCCGGGAAAGGTCTGATAGGTTTGCTCCAGTCGCTGGATCACCTGCTCGGTTAGTTGCTCCACTACCTCCCTATCCGATATGCCGATAGAATCGGCAGCACCAAAGACAGCGCGCGCGATCCGATTATGAAGCAGGGTTGAGCCTCTATTTCTGCTCGCATTAGTTGCCATGGTTTTTATCCCATCCTACATTGGTTTCGTTAGCCCGCTGCTTTTCTTGGGTCTTCTTTCACTCTCCCCACACTTCCACTACCACCGGCAATTATATCAAGTTCCTCATTAGAAAAATCCGAAAAGAGGGGGAGCTGGGGGGTGGAATCGCGAAGCGGCCTGAGCCTGGCATAAGCATCGGCCTCTTCCCGCACCTCCTCGACGTCGGCGAACGCGCGATATACGCTGGCGAAGCGGATGTAGGCGATACCGTCGAGCTGGCGCAGCCGCTCCATCACCATATCCCCGATTAATGAGGTGGCCACCTCTCCCTTACCCGACTTACGAAGTTGCTCCTCGATGTCATCGACCATTTGCTCAATAGTCTCCTGGGAGACCGGGCGCTTGGCGCAGGCCTTTCTAACACCGGAGATCACTTTCTCACGGCCGAACTCCTCGCGTCGCCCATCCTTCTTTATCACCAGCAGGGCGACCGTCTGAAGCCGCTCATAGGTGGTAAAGCGAGCGCTACACTCCAGGCACTCGCGGCGGCGGCGGATTGCCTCATTCACATCGCGAGAATCAATGACCTTAGAATCCTCAAAACCACAATAAGGGCATCTCATGGTGCAAAAACACACTATACAGGGTGACCCCGTAAGAATACCACAATATATAGTTGTTGTCAATACTTTTAGCGCTCGATTTAGGGACAAGAGAGCCGTCCCGATATAATCGGGGCGGCTCCACAATAGTCCCGGTAGCCCGGGAATCCTAGTGAGCAGGGGTGCGGAAACGCATGCTGTGTTGCTTAAGCGCAGGGATTTCCACTGCCTGCCGTCGCACGAGCGGGCGCCGTAGGAAGGTGGGAATATCCAGCTCCTGCTCGCTCTCCGCGCTCTCGAGCAGACGGCGCAGCTCCTCATCTTTGCGTATCGTTTTACCCCCGGCGCCGTAGAAGCCGGTGGCAATCAGGGTCAGCTTCATCTCGTTATCCATCGCGGGATCGAAGTTCACCCCGAAGATAATGTTCGCCTCAGTGTCTACTGCCTTGCCGATGATCTCGGCTGCCTCGCTGACCTCAAAGAGGGTGAGGCTATGGCCGCCGGTGACGTTAAAAAGCACCCCCTTTGCCCCATCTATGGAGACATCCAAAAGCGGGCTGGCCAGGGCTGCCTCAGCGGCATCGACGGCGCGATGCTGACCACTGCCATGACCAATGGACATCCAGGCTGGACCGGCATCCTTCATCACCGCCTTGACGTCGGCGAAGTCCAGATTGATCAACCCTGGCACCGTGATCACCTCAGCGATGGCCTGAACCGCATGCATGAGCACATCATCGGCCATCTTAAAGGCACTATCCACTGCAGTCCGCTGGTCGCAGAGGGTAAGTAAGCGATCGTTGGGGACGGTGATAAGGGTATCCACCTTATCGAGCAGGTGCTCGATACCAGTCTCAGCAACCGTGGTGCGATGCATTCCCTCGAAGGCGAAGGGTTTGGTGACCACGGCAATGGTGAGCGCGCCAGCCTCCTTGGCAAGCTCCGCCACTACGGATGCAGCGCCGGTGCCGGTGCCACCACCCATGCCAGCGGTGATGAACACCATGTCACATTGGCCGACGCAATCGCGGAGCTCATCGCGGCTCTGCTCTGCAGCCTTAAGGCCCAGCGCGTCGTCGCCGCCCACACCCAACCCTCTGGTTAATTTCTCCCCGATCTGAATACGGGTAGGTGCCTCGGTACAGAGCAAGGCCTGGGCATCGGTGTTGATCCCGATGAAGTCCACGCCTTGAATCTCAGCCTGAACCATGTGACTGACGGCATTGCAACCACCCCCGCCGAGGCCTAAGACCTTAATCTTTGCCGGGTTAGGAACGAAATTCGTTTTTGCCATGTTTTCCTCCTTTCGTTAATGTATAACTATTCTCCTCATTCGGGTGACGAAGCGCCTGAAGGTGTCGCTAAGTCCGCGAGCTTGCCAACCTTCCTCACCCTCGTGCCTTCTCTGGCCCCAGAGCAACAGGCCAACACCGGTGGCGTAGGCCGGGTCGGGGAGGATGTCAGCGATCCCGTATACGCCGGTAGGCACGCCGACACGTACTGGCAATTCCAGCACCTCCTGCCCCAGTGTTTCTATTCCCCTCAGGTTAGCGCATCCACCGGTGATCACCAGCCCAGCGGGCACTTCCTTGACATACTCTGGGGGTAGCTCCAAAGCGATCAGCTTCATAATTTCCTCTACCCGAGCCCTGACGATATCATTGAGGTCTTGATAGGAGACTCCGTAGCCATTCTCCATACTCATTGTAGTGGCTTCATCGTCAACGCCATTGTAGAGGGGCATCACGCTGCCATACTTGCGCTTCATCTGCTCAGCCACGTCAAAGGGCAACCCCAGTCCTATAGCGATATCTCGGGTGATCTGATAGCCCGCCACAGGGAGAATAGCAGTGTGCCAGATGCTGCCATTCTTAAATATGGCGATGTCTGTAGTGCCACCGCCAATATCGGCGAGGATCACCCCAGCGTCACGCTCATCGAGCCTGAGCACTGCCTCGGCGCTGGCCAGCGGTTCCAGAACGAGGTCTTCAATTTCGATGCTCACGCCGCGGATGCACTTGACCAGGTTTTGGACCGAGCTTACGGCAGCGGTGATGACATGGGTTTCTACATCCAGCCTGAAGCCGTGCATACCAACCGGATTCTTCACCCCGACCTGACCATCGAGGGCATAGCTCCGGGGGATCACGTGAAGCAACCTCCGGTCGTTAGGGATGGTGTAGGTGCGGGCGGACCGTAACACGCGCTTTAGGTCCTCGGGACGGACTAGTCGGTCACCGCGAGAGATAGAGACCACCCCCTTTTTATTGAGGGAGGTGATATGCCTGCCGGTGACACCCACATAGACCGAGTCCATTTTGAGCCCACTGGCCTGCTCTGCCCTACGCACTGAGGCACGGATCGACTCCTTGGCCTCGGTGATGTTCACCACAAGGCCCTTGTGTAAGCCCTTGGTGTGGGTAACACCAACACCGAGAACCTGGAGGTCACCGCCCTGGCCTACGTTAGCCATGATGCTGCAGACCTTGGTCGTGCCCACATCAATGCAGGAAATGTTTTCGCTATTTGCCATTTACCTCCTCCTTTTTAGTGATTTTTGGCTGCCTTCTTGTATCGTACCCATTACATCATGTCACCCCCTTATTATTGGATGGGCAGTGTCGCTGCCCATAGCCTTGGGCTCGACGAAGCTGGTATCATAATCCCGCCACTAGGCAGGCCACTGCCCGATTTCCCTTAAAAATAACCTATTGAATACGCTCAGCCACCCTCATTTTGGCACTGCGGCTACGCGGATTGGCCAGAACCTCAGCGCGTGAAGGGGTGACCACCCTTTTCGTGATTAGCTTAAGGGTAGCATGATGACCACAGATACAGACCGGCGTCTGGGGAGGGCAAAGACAATCCTGCGATTCCCTCCTGAAGTAGTCCTTGACCAGGCGATCCTCTAGGGAATGAAAGCTAATAACCACCAGCCGGCCCCCTACCTCCAGGATGTTGAGTGCCTGCTGCAGCGCTGCCTTAAGGCGCTCCAATTCCTGATTCACGGCGATGCGAAGCGCCTGAAAGGTTTTAGTAGCGGGGTGAATCCTGCCCCGTATGTACACAGCACTTGCCACTGCGGCGGCAAGCTCAAGCGTGGTGTTGAGGGGGCGATTTGCCACAATAGACCTCGCTATCTGGCCCCCTCTACGTTCCTCGCCATACCTTTTAATAATGCCGGCAAGCTCCTTCTCAGGGAAGGTATTGACAATGGTGGCTGCGGTAAGCTCCTGAGAGGGGTTGAAGCGCATATTGAGAGGGGCTTCATGCCGAAAGCTGAAGCCCCGTTTGGTGTCATCGAGCTGAAGCGATGACATGCCTAGGTCGAACAGCACCCCTTTGGCGGGGTGAAACCCCGACGTGGAGCAAATCTCCGCCAGATTTTCGAAACTATCGTTGATTAGGATAGCCCTTTTTTCATAGGGGGAAAGCCTTTCCCGGGCTAGCTCGATGGCTTGGGGGTCGATATCTATGCCCAGGATCTGCCCCCCGCGCTCCAGCACAGCGGCGGCATGTCCCCCTGCGCCAACTGTACAGTCAACATATCGCCCCTTTGGCTTAACCTGAAGCGCCTCGATAGCCTCATTGAGGAGAACCGGGATATGTATCACTGGCGCGTCTCCATTCCCTCGAAGATTTGCCAGGCGTCATCTTCCATTTGGGCTTGCTCCTTATCCCAGAGCTCCTTGCTCCATATCTCGAGGTAAGTATTTACCCCGGCTATTACCAAACTTTCCTTGATCTCGGCATGCTGGCGCAGTGGAGAAGGCAGTAAGACTCTTCCCTGTTCGTCAAGCTCCAGGCTAAAGGAGGAGGAGAAAACGATACGACCCATCCGCCGCTGTTTACTACGTGCAAAGGGCAGGGTATTGAAACGCTCGCTAACCTCTTGCCATAGTTTCGGGGTACAGGCAATAATATAGTGGTCCAACCCCTTGGCAAGCACGATTCCCTCCATAAACTGGCCCCTGAACCGGGGAGGGATGGCTATCCTGCCCTTAGGATCGATTTTGTATTCGTACTCGCCAAGAAACATGCTTATCTTAATCACCTAAAGTTTTATGAGCCCAATTTTTAACATACCTTGTCGAGTAAAATTGCTAACTTAATCAGCAAGACTACCACTATTTACCATTTTAAGACACAATATACCACATATTTTCACATTTTGTCAATACTTTTCCTATGAATTTTTAAAACTCGTTTACAGGAAACCTTTTCTATGGTATAGTAGCGAAAACTTCTACCGATATATGGCTGGCTGCCTTAGACAACTATCTACAATGGGTAGATGCTGGTGGCACCCTGTGGGTGGAAGTGCATGCTTACGGGGGATACAGTCTAGAGGCCAAGATTCATAACATGCGTCTCTACTTTGGATAAGATGTACATCAACAGCGTCCACTTCGTGCCTCTGAAGGAGATTTGTAAAACCTATCTCTATTATGCTGAGGACTGGGTTGAGGAGACTCCAGAATATATTTATATCGAACTCACCGCTAAAGAGGAGGAATGTTTGGGGGTACATTCATACTCAGGGTGTGCTTACCCCTGAATAAGAAATGTTTAGCTTGGGCATACTCACCATCAGCGATAAGGGTTCAAGAGGCGAGCGAGAGGACGAGAGCGGCAAGGTTATCAGAGAGCTGCTTGGCGCTCTGGACGCTAACGTGGTAAAATATGACATTGTCCCCGATGAGGGGGAGCTCATCTCCGCGAGGCTCGTGGAGTGGGCCGATAAGGAAGGCATCGATCTCATCCTCACCACCGGGGGCACCGGTCTAAGCTCGCGCGATGTCACCCCGGAGGCAACGCTTGCAGTTTTGCAGAGGATGGCGCCGGGGTTCGCCGAGGCGATGAGGGCCGAGAGTCTGAAGAAGACCACGATGGCGATGCTCAGTCGGGCGGTGGCCGGTATTAGAGGAGGCAGCTTGATCATCAATCTCCCCGGCAGCCCGCGGGCGGTTCGCGAATGCCTGGAGGTGATTTTACCCGCGGTGCCCCACGCTATTGAGGTGCTCAGGGGTGAGGTGGTGGAGTGTGGGGAGAGCGAAAAAGGGTGAGGTGGTGGAGTGTGGGGGGCGCTGAGCGGTGAGACCAGTGCATGTGGTGAGTGCGAAAAAGCGAGATAACCGAGGGCGCCGCGGCATAGGGAGCTGGAATGTACATTCACATCTTGACCCTTTTCCCCAATATGTTCACCGGTCCTTTCAGCGAGAGCATAATCAAGCGAGCCCAAGATCGCGGGCTGGTGGAGATTGCGATTCATAATATTCGAGACTACACCGCCGACAGGCATCATGTGGTCGATGATTCTCCCTACGGTGGTGGTCCCGGGATGGTGTTGAAGCCAGAGCCCCTCTTCGAGGCGGTGGTGGCGATAAAGAGCGAGCGGGGCGAGTGCGTGGAGAGCGAAAGGGGTGAATCTGAGCTCCCGGTGCTCCTGCTCACCCCGCAGGGTCGGCTTTTCGACCAGCGGGCCGCTGAGGAGCTGGCTGAATATGAGGAGATGATCCTCATTTGCGGACACTACGAGGGGGTGGATGAGCGGGTGCGGGAGCACCTGGTCACAGACGAGATCAGCATCGGGGACTATATCCTGAGCGGTGGGGAGCTTGCCGCCATGGTGGTCGTGGATGCCCTGGTGCGGCAACTGCCCGGCGCCCTGGGGTCGGGGGAATCGGTGGGGGAGGACTCCCACTCAAGCGGGCTTCTGGAGTACCCCCAGTATACTCGCCCCCAGTCGTTTCGGGGGTGGGAGGTACCTGAGGTATTGCTTTCGGGAAATCATGCCGCTATCGCCAAGTGGCGAAGGGAGCAGTCGCTGCGGCGCACCATTAGGCGGCGCCCCGACCTTCTGGAGCGGGCAGCGCTGAGCGATGAAGAGAGAAGATTGGTGGCACAGATGGAAAGAGAGGAAGATTAAATGAACCTCGATACGCTGATTCCAGTTGCGCCGAATCCCAATATCCCCGTGATAAGCCCCGGTGATATGGTGAAGGTGAGCATCAAGGTGGTAGAGGGGGAGCGGGTGCGCACTCAGATGTTCCAGGGGGTGGTGATCAGGGTGAGAAAGGGCAACATCAATGCCAACTTCACGGTGCGGCGCATTGCCTACGGGGTTGGCGTGGAAAGAACCTTTTTCCTTCACTCCCCCTCCGTAGAAAAGGTAGAGGTACTAAGACATGGCCAGGTGCGCCGTGCCAATCTCTACTACCTGCGCGGGCTCACCGCCAAGAAGGCGCGAATAAAGGAGAGAAGGCCAAAGGAAGAACGCAAGGAGAAGTAGCATATAGGACGGGGCATGGGGCAATTTGTCACTTCCCCGTCTTTTTGTTCAGGAGAAAGGGGATGAATTACGCTGAGGTGGCGGTTAATTCTCCGGGGGCACAGCGGCGAACCTTCTGCTACGCTGTGCCCCCTGATATAATGGTGGGTCATGCGGTGTGGGTCCCCTTTGGACCCAGACTTCTACAGGGCGTGGTACTTGAGCTAACCGAATATCCCTCGGTGGAGGATACCAGGGAGGTCGCTGGCCTCATCGACCGTCGCCCCATACTATCCCCACCTCAGGTGGAATTGGCCCGCTGGATCAGCGAATACTATATTGCGCACCTTTTCGACGCCGCTGCCCTGATGATGCCCCCTGGCTTTGAGCGGAGGGTGCTCACCTTTCTTACACCGGTTCCTCACCCCGCTGAGAGCACTATCTCCTCGCTTACCCCTGGCCAGAGGGTATTGCTGGATCTCTTCGGTAGGAAGGGCAAGGTTGAGGTTAGAGCGGTTGAGAAAGCTCTGGGCAAAAAAGAGGCGAGGGTTATTATCGAGCAACTGGTGCGAAAAGGGCTGGTCAAGAAAACCCACGAGCTGGAGCGGGTCAGGGTGAGGCCAAAGACGGTACCTTATCTCCGCCTTGTTAGTGAAGCAGTGCCAGAGATAGCGGGCCTGCTCCAGGCAAGGGGAGCTCCCAAACAGGCGGATCTGCTAAGGCTTCTCGAAGCTGGCCCCATCCCCCTCTCCGAAGCCAAAAAGCGCCTCGGTCTCGTCTCAGCGGTGGTGGCGGCGCTGCGAAGAAAGGGCCTGGTCACTATCGAGCAGGTTCAGGTATATCGCGACCCGCTGGCTCATCGCACCTTCCCGCCCTCACCGGCCCCTACCCTCACCCCGGCGCAGGAGGCTGCCTGGCGCGAGGTCAAAGCAGCCCTTGCTCCGGGCGTGGAGGTGGAGAGTGGTGGGAGGTGGGGGGGGAGCGAAAAAGCGAAAAATGAGCCGACCGTTTTCCTGCTCCATGGGGTCGCCGGGAGCGGGAAGACGGAGATCTACCTGCGAGCCCTGGAGCAGGCCACCGCCGTGGGCAAGCGGGCAATTGTGCTGGTTCCCGAGATCGCTCTCACCCCACAGACCATTGCGCGCTTCGCCTCACGCTTCCCGGGCAGGGTTGCGGTGCTCCATAGCAAGCTTTCGGTAGGGGAGCAGTTCGATGAGTGGTGGCGAATTAGGGAGGGTGCCTTCGATGTGGTCATCGGGTCACGAGGGGCGATCTTCGCCCCCCAGCCCGACCTGGGGCTCATCGTCATCGATGAGGAGCATGAGTGGACCTATAAGCAGCAGGAGCAATCGCCCCGCTACCATGCGCGCGATGTCGCCATCAGGCTGGCAGAGCTCACCGGCGCGGTGGTCATCCTGGGCAGTGCCACGCCGGATACAACCAGCTACTATCGGAGCCAAAGAGGAGACTATCGACTATTAGAGCTGCCTGAGCGGATCGCAACGGGGGAGAAAAGGGTGGTGGTGGTCGATCTGCGCGAGGAGCTGAAGGCGGGAAATAGGAGCATCTTCAGCAGGTCGCTTGTCGAAGGGATAAAGCAGGCCCTGGCAGCCAGGGAGCAGGTGATCCTTTTCCTCAATCGGCGGGGAAGTGCCACCTTTGTGCAGTGTCGCGACTGTGGCCATGTGCTGCGCTGTAAAAGATGCGATGTCTCCCTGACATATCACTCGGCGAGGGAGGATCTGGTCTGCCACCAGTGCAATTATCGCCTGGCAATGCCCCGTGTTTGTCCCCAGTGTGGCAGCAAGCGGATCAAGTTTCTGGGCACCGGCACACAGAAGGTAGAGGAGGAACTCGGCCGTGCCTTCCCACAGGCGAATCTCCTGCGCTGGGACCGCGATGTCACCGGGGGGAAGCATTCCCACGAGGAGATCCTGGACAGATTCCTGTCCCATGAGGCAGATGTCCTCATTGGCACTCAAATGATCGCTAAGGGGCTAGACCTTCCCCTGGTAACCCTGGTAGGGGTGATTAATGCCGATGTGAGCCTTCACCTGCCCGATTTTCGTGCCGGCGAGCGCACCTTCCAGGTCCTGAGCCAGGTGGCTGGCAGGGCAGGGCGCGGCCCGCTGGCGGGGCAGGTCATCGTGCAGAGCTACACCCCGGAACACTATGCCATCGGTTGTGCCGCAAAACAGGACTACCTCTCTTTTTATAAACAGGAGATCTCCCTGCGCCGCCAGTACCAAACCCCTCCGTTTAGCCGATTGGCGCGCCTCCTCTACACTAACCCCAATAACGCCCTCTGTCAGAAAGAGGCCCAGAGAATGCACCTCCTCCTCAAAGAGGAACGGGACTCCTGGGGCATGGACATCACCCTCATTGGGCCTTCCCCGGCCTTCATCCCGCGGGTGCGCGGCCGGTATCGGTGGCAGATCATCCTGCGCGGCGATGACCCGGTGCGCCTGCTAGCTAAGGTTTCCCTTCCCCAGGGATGGGTCGTCGATATCGACCCGGTGAGCCTGCTTTGACAGGCAAGCGCCGCTCCGATATAATGTGTCAAATAATGAAGGAGACCCGATGGCAGTCCTTCCCGTGGTCGCTTACCCCGCCCCGGCGCTTCGCCAGAAAGCGAAGCGGGTTAGGAATATCGATGGGGCTATAGCGCGGCTCATCGAGGACATGGTGGAGACTATGCATGAGGTCGGGGGGGTGGGGCTGGCAGCGCCTCAGGTGGGGATACCGCTGCGGGTGGCGGTAATAGAGCTACCTGACGAGGAGACCATAGTTCTGGTGAATCCGAAGATTGTAAAGCGGTCCGGGGAGCGCGAGGTTGAGGAGGGATGCCTCAGCATCTCTGGTTATCGGGGGGAGATCCAGCGCTCGGTAAAGGTCATCGCTAAAGGGCTCGACCGCCGCGGGCGGGAGATTCGCATCAAAGGGGAGGGACTCCTCGCCCAGGTACTGGAGCACGAGGTTGACCACCTGAATGGCACCCTGTACATCGATCATCTGGAGAGCATCGATAAACTTTATCAGGTGGCACCGGATGTGGAAACACCTGAAATATAGTTTTTCGAAATTTTCGAGCTTTGCGAAGCGTGTTTTAGAACTGGGGTCTTCCTAAAAAAGACCCGCTTTTTTCGAACTTCACGAAGCGGTTATTATAAACCGGTGGCTTTACTAAAAGGAAGGCCCAGCTTCTTCGAACGACGCGAAACACTTTTTAAGGGGTTTGCGGTGGATGAGGATAAAGCGAGCTAGGGTGAAAAAAGAGGTGATGAGAGTCTTAATCGAGGTGCAGGAGCTTCTCACCCCGCGCTCGATCGAGGGCTACCTCAGCGGTGGCTTTGTGCGCGACGCCATTATAGGGCGCGACAGCGACGATGTGGATATTGTCATCGGGTCAGGGGCTATGGAGCTGGGCCGCCAGGTAGCCAAAGCCCTCGGGGGTACATTTGTGCCCCTGGATCAGGAAAACGAAATAGCCAGGGTGGTGCTCCGCGGGAAGGGGTGGGGAGAGCAAAAAAAACCTCTTCATCTCGATCTCGCCACCATGCATGGGAGCATCGACGAAGACCTGGCACAGCGGGACTTTACCATAGATGCCATTGCGATAAATCTGAGGGAAATAGCGGACCCCAGCGCTCCCCTCATCGATCCCTTCGGAGGGCAGCGAGACCTAGAGGCCGGGGTGGTACGCGCCATCAGCGAGGAGGCTTTCCGGCGAGACCCGGCGCGTCTGCTGCGCGGCCCGCGCCTCGCTGCGGAATTTGGCTTTTCACTGGCTGATGAAACTAGAGCACAGATTGAGCGTCATCACCAGCTTATTACGCAGGTTGCCGCGGAGAGGGTGCGCGATGAGTTCTGTCGCCTGCTTGCCGCCCCGAAGGCAGCCGAGTGGCTTCGCTTGCTTGATGAGCTTGGCCTGCTTCTGACGATCCTCCCTGAGCTTTCCCCCTCTAAGGGGGCGGAGCAGCCCAAGGAACACTTTTGGGATGTGCTTGCGCATTCCATAGAGACGGTTGCCACTATCGAGTTCCTGCTCCGGATCGAGGGCTCGGGATACCTTAGCGATGAAATCCTGGCCTTTGCCCCCTGGTCACAGGCACTGGAGGGGCACTTCGAGGAGGAGGTGGCTAGCGGCCATAAGAGGAAGACCCTGCTCAAGCTCGCCGGACTGCTCCACGATATAGCCAAGCCCCAGACCAAGACCATCGAGGAAACGGGCAGGACACGCTACTTTGGGCACGCCAAGGAGGGGGCAGCTATTGCCCAAAGCATTTTGGAGCGACTAAGGTTCAGCGTTCGGGAGAAAGAGATGGTGCAAAAAATGATCGAGCACCATCTGCGCCCGGGTCAAATGGCTGGCGAGGAGGAACTCCCTACCCGGCGCGCTATATACCGCTACTTCAGGGACACCGGCGATGTGGGCATCGATACCATCTTCCTCAATCTTGCCGATCATCTGGCAAC
>SOIC01000164.1 GCA_004377275.1 Dehalococcoidia bacterium | reverse complement strand
AACATCCAGCGCTTTTCCATTCACGATGGGCCGGGGATAAGAACTACGGTATTCCTCAAGGGCTGCTCCCTTCGCTGCGGATGGTGTAGCAACCCGGAGTCGATAAGACTATCCCCCGAGATAATTACCCGGGATATTAAGTGCATCAGGTGCGGCAAGTGCGTCGAAGCCTGCTCCCAGCAGGCAATTACCGTCGTAGAGAACACCCGGATTATCCAGTGGGAGAAGTGCAACTACTGCATGAAATGTGCCGAGGTATGCCCCTCGGGAGCGATAGAGGCCGTGGGGAGATACATGACTGTTGCCGAGGTGATAGACACGGTGGGAAGGGACGCCAGCTATTATCGGCGCACCAATGGTGGGATGACCCTCTCCGGGGGCGAACCTTTGGTGCAGTGGCAGTTCGCCTTGAAACTGCTACAGGAAGCTAAGAAAAGAGGTTTTCATACCACCCTGGATACTTCTGGTTATGCTGACTGGGAAGTGCTGGATAAGGTGCTGAACTATACTGACCTGGTGCTCTACGATGTTAAGCATCTGGACTCGGCAAGACACCAGGAAGCCACCGGAGTGCCCAACGAGCGGATCCTGGATAACCTGCGAAAGACTGTGAGCAAACCCAAGACCAAGATATGGGTCCGACATCCGGTGATCCCTCAATTCAGTGACTCAGAGGAGGAGCTGGAGGAGCTGTGCAAGTTTATCCTCACCCTGGAGCCTTCAGTTGAGAAAATCTCCCTGCTCCCCTACCATAAGTTTGGGGAGTTGAAGTATGCCGCCACGGGTAAGGTATATCCCTGGAAAGAGATTCCCACGATCAGTGACGAGCAGATTGAGGAATTTAAAAAGCTGGTTGAATCCCATGGCCTCAAGGTAGATGTGGGTAGGTAGGGGGAAGAAAATAAATCCTTCAACGATAGAAGGGGCGGCGCTGAGCGCCGCCCCAAACACATTAGCCTGATTAGAACAGACCCATTACTTTGCCCGTCTTGGTATCGACATCGACCTTCCTGAAGGCCGGATCGGAGCTGGTTCCGGGCATCAGGCTGATGGTGCCGGCGCATGGACACAAGAGCTTTGAGCCGGAGTAGATTAACACATCGCAAGTGGGCAGTCTCCACCCTTTGGGGACCCCTTTCACGGCCGGATCATGGCTGAGGCTCAGGTGGGTCTTCACGATCATGGTGACGTAATCATCGAAAATATGGGCTGAATCCTATCCTCGCATTCAGATACGCACTATCGGGGACCTCTTGGGGAGAAAGTCTTGACTTGACCTATTGTGACAACTACCTTTCCCTCTTCCCCAGCTTCCCTGTCACAACCCAAGCAACGGGCAATCACCAAGGTAAAAACCAGAGAAGAAGCTATTGCCCTTTTTCAATTTCTCGACAAAATCAACCACCTGTTACCTGAATGCATCCCCTTCTTGCTAAATGGATGGGGATTCCAGGACGCCTTCCTCCTTCAGCCTCCTTATCTCCTCTTCAGACATTTTCAGAAACTCGCGGCATATCTCATCTGTATGCTGGCCAAGGAGGGGAGCTGGCATGCTCGGGGGGAGTGGCATCTCGGAGAACTTGAAAGGTATGCCTGGGTAAAGTCTTTTCCCCACTACAGGGTGATCTATTTCTATGATTGCGCCTCGCCATTTGAGCTGCGGATCCTCAATAGTATAAGGGGCTTTCTGGGCCACCCCAGCGGCTATCCCCACACCTTGCAAGGTTTCCATCACCTCTTGGGCATCGCGACTAGCGGTCCATTCCTCCACCAGCCTGTCCAGCTCGTCTACGTTTCTCAATCGTCCCAGGATATCAGCGAATTTGGGATCCTTAGTCCAGCCAGGATTGCCGAGGACATCGCAGAATCTCTGCCACTCATCATCAGTGAATACACTTATGGCACACCACTCATCTTCACCCTTACAGCGGTAGCAGCCGTGAGGGGCAGAGTAAGGGTTCCGATTCCCCATCGGCTTTTTAATCCGCTTATTTATGGTATAGTCCAGATAGACTTCGCCGATGAGGGTGGCTGCCACCTCTATCTGAGCCATATCGATGAACTGTCCCTTGCCAGTTCGGCGCCTATAGTCAAGGGCAGCCAGGACAGCTACAACAGCCAGCTTGCTGCAGATATGGTCAGGCAAGGCTGCGTTGGAACCTACAGGATAGGGATCATCAGGGTGAGCCCAGAGAGAGAGCATACCAGAGAAAGCGGGGAGCATCGGACCATAGGTCTCGTAGTCGCTGTAGGGTCCTCCACCGCCAAAACCCTGGCTACTAATATAGATGATGTCAGGTTTGAGCTGACGCACACCCTCATAGTCCAATCCGAAGCCCTTCATAACACCGCCACGGAAGTTCTCCCCTATGATATCACTCATCTTTATGAGCCGCTTAACGACCTCCCTTCCCTTTTCCGTCTTCAGGTTTATCCCTAAGCTCCGCTTATTGCGATTCGACTCATTAAACCCAGCACTACTATCGAGAGTTGGCCCCAGAGTTCTCGCGAAATCGGGGTTCCCCCTTGACTCTATCTTAATGACGTCAGCCCCAAGCTCCCCGAGAATCTTGCCGAAGTCAGGGATCACAGCGCCAGTACCAAAGCTTATTACCCTAATTCCTTCCAGAGGGACTCCTAGCATTTTGACCTCCTTCCTACACAACACCAGCCCGCCTAAGGACTGACAGATCACCTTTTGAAAAGCCCAGCTCCCTGCAATAGATCTCTTCATTGTGTTCACCAAGGCATGGGGCAGGGCGCCTTATGCTGGCGG
The DNA here is from genome assembly GCA_004377275.1 of Dehalococcoidia bacterium. Lineage (GTDB taxonomy): Bacteria > Chloroflexota > Dehalococcoidia > E44-bin15 > E44-bin15 > E29-bin15. The sequence continues at coordinate 1,242 of SOIC01000164.1, read as the reverse complement.
GCGTCTCCGTCCACTTATATGGCGGCCCGGGGTAGAGAGCCTTACCTATCACAGGATGGTTGACCTCGACAAAGAATTCTCTTGCCTTGGTATGGGGATTATTGACGAAACCAGCCATATCGTGAATAGGAATAATGGGAACACCCTCCCTATGCCCCGCTTCAAAGAGCTCAAACATGGTATAGTTGGGAGTGAACTCAACCATAAGAGTGTAAAGATCCTCAGCGTTGCCAACTCGGTAGATAAAATCCTGCCATTCGGGCAAACGCAGCACCTCAGGGTCACCAAGCACCCGAACTAGGGCATTCCACTGCCCTGGGGTTATGGTGAGCACCCGAACATAGCCGTCTTTACAGGGGTAGACGGGGTAAATGGAGTCTGCAAGTCGTACATCAGTCACTACTGTTATTCTCTCGTCAGTTAGGGCATGAGAATAGATTGGCACTAGCCAGGGGAAAAGACCTATACGTGAGCTTTCGTGCACTGCGGCGTCAATATACTGTCCCTTCCCTGTGGTGCCGCGATGATAGAGGGCAATGAGTATAGATATGGCAGCAAGCAGGGAAGTCGCATCATAGGCCGGTGTCCCTGGTAAGTTACATGGTACCTTTCCAGAGAAGCCACTGCTGATCATGACGCCGCTCATGGCGAAGTCGACGATATCAGAGCCTTTCCAATCCTTATAGGGGCCGGTTTGACCAAACTCGGTGATGCTGGCCATGATAAGGCCAAGGTTTATCTCCTTGAGCACTGGGTAGTCAAGGCTTAGGCTTGCCATATAGCCAAGAGGATAGGTTTCCACTAGAACGTCCGCTGTCTTGACCAGCTTCTTGAAAATAGCCTTACCCTCGGAAGTCTCCAGGTCCAAGGTTATCCCCCGCTTGTTGGCGTGCCGATAAAGGAAATAGAGGCTCTTCTCCAGATGCGGCATATCATCCACAAACGGTGGGATGCTCCGGGTGGAGTCCCCTTGGGGTGGCTCAATCTTGATGACATCGGCGCCCAAATCCGCAAGCAACTTCGTACAGTAAGCGCCCTTACTATCAGCAAGATCCAAGACGCGGTATACACTCAAAGCACCTTCTTTTTGCTCCGCCACAATAGCACCTCCTTCTCAAGAAGCCTGCTTGCCTTCGCTTAAAATGACCGGGCCTTTCCATTATAACATCTATAACATCACATTCTTAGTTTGTAGCAATTAGCTCATCCCCTTTAGTAAAGTTCTGATGTTCCTACCCAGGA
>SOIC01000194.1 GCA_004377275.1 Dehalococcoidia bacterium | reverse complement strand
TACAGATCATGATATAATTTGGAGGCAAGTGTCCTAGTGAGTTTGAGGAGATAGCATGGAAGCGAAGAATGACGATGAGATCAAGAAATTCGTGCGGGAGCGTTACGCTGAGATAGCGAGGCAGCAAGCTCCCTCTTGCTGCGCACCGCAGAGCAAAGAGGCCTCGAGCTGTTGCGGCCCGTGTGCCGCTGAAACAAGCCACGCCCAGAGCCTGTATTCCACAGAGGAGCTGGAATCCATAGCGGCTGACATACCCTCGCTGGGATGCGGCAACCCGATAGCACTGTCGGAGCTGCAGCCCGGAGAAGTGGTGCTCGACCTGGGAAGCGGAGGGGGGCTGGACTGTTTTCTGGCGGCGCACAAGGTTGGTTCCCAGGGCAAGGTTATCGGGCTGGATATGACTCCAGATATGATCCAGCTGGCAAGAGCAAATGCGGAAGAGCTCTCCCTGGGTAACGTCGAGTTTCGGTTGGGCGAGATGGAGCACATGCCCATCGAGAGCGACTCGGTGGATGTGGTTATCTCCAACTGTGTGATAAACCTTTCCCCGGATAAGGATACCGTGTTTCAGGAGGTTTTTCGGGCGCTCAAGCCGGGGGGAAGGCTCTGCGTATCGGATATCGTCACCCGTGGCGAGCTGCCGGCGTCGGTTCGGGAGAGCCTGGAGCAATGGGCTGGCTGTGTGGCCGGTGCCCTGGAGGAGAAGGAATACCTGGAAAAGATTCGTGCCGCTGGTTTTGTTCAACTAGAGGCACAAGAAGAGCACCTGGACCCCCACAAGGAGGAAACTGCCTGCGGCGTCGGAGCCCCGATAGCCAGCATTGCGGTGAAAGCCTATAAGCCCAGATAGGCCTCCCTGAAATCCCAGTCACACTACAAAGGGAACTCCTGAAACGGCTAAGACCATATAGGTTCATTTCTATGGGATTCTAACACCCAGATACGAGCGTAGCAATGACTAGTGAAGAATCTAAAGCCAGGACTGATTTCATCAAGGTATTCGAAGAAAAAACAAGAGAGATTTTCAGCTCAGAGGCTAATCGAGAGAGGGTTGGAGAGCTAACATACAACAACTACTTGAAATGTTTTGGCTGCTCTCAGTCTATACTGCACGCCTTTCAAGAGGTTTTGGGATTTAAGGAAGACTTCTGGTTTAAGGCGCTGGGCGGTCTGCAAGGGGGAGGTAGTTGTGGATTGACGTGTGGTGCATTGCTTACGGGTTTCGTACTCATCAGCGCTAGAGTAGGACGAAGTAACATTGAAGATGGGCTTGCAGCGATACTACCAACCTTCGAGTCATCCCATAGATTGTTCAACTGGTTTAAACCCATGTACAAGAGTACTGTCTGCTCAGAGATTACGGGGGTCAACTGGTTTGACCTGAACGAGGTGGCAGAACACTACCTCAGCCCTCGGGGAATGGAAACAGTGGAGAAATGTGCTCGGCTAACCGGGGGCACGGCGACCAAAGTGGCAGAGATACTAAGCCAGTTGTAGTGTCCGTACCTCACTAATGAGGTAATAAGCTCGGTGGTTTCAACTCCTCAAGGTATCTGCGAGTCCGGTATCCCGATGGCCAGTATAGCGGTGAAAGCCTATAAGCCCAAGTAGGCTACTCGGTAGAATCCCTCCGCTGCCCCCATAGGCTCCATAGCCGCTCCAGTTCCTTGAGCGCCTTTTTAGTATCGCTGGCAATGCGCGCCTTATCACAATTGTTTAACCGATACTTGAAGAGCCAGTAGGTGAACTCCTTCAGCTCACTGAGTTCCATAGAGTTGCGCCTGGGATAGCCCTTTTCTTTTCTGAATCTCTTAAGCAGCTCAGTCATCGAGGCGCCATAGATACGCTGATAGGCCTCATCCCAGAGGTGATTGTTCTCGTTAAAGGCACGCGCTCGCTGCTCCTTACGCGTTTCCTCCTCCACGGCGAGGATAAGCGCCTCCTCCACAGTGACACCATAGAAGTAATTGAGGTGAGCGCGGTATTTGGCCTCGCCGATTAGGTGACAAAACTCCTCTCTAGGGAGCTCAATGGGGGCTTTACCACGGAAGAGGAGAGCGATCATTTCTTTCTCAGGAACGAGATAATCAACCTCATCCAGGAGACGCTCGGCAAGGAGCAGCCAATCGAAGGCTTCGTTGGCGATAAGATAGCGATAATCCCGGCCGTTATAGCTCTCCTCAGCTACATTCCACCGCCCGATAGCCTCAAGGAGGGCGACATACCAGTGCTTTCCGTTTGCGATAGCCTCCCTGAAATGGCGAATCGCCTCGCTATCGCTCGAGATGCCGGTCTCACCGAAGGGCTGTAGCTGGTTCTCCATGCCACCCTCGCTCTCGACTAAGAAAGGCTTCCACTTCTTCAAGCGGCCTGGTGTTCAATATATGTTTTGCTTCGCACCAACCGCGGCGCGCCACGCCAACCCCAAAGCGAATCAGGTCGAGGTGAGAGGCGCTATGGGAGTCGGTGGTGATGATCAACTTCAGACCCAGTTCCCTGGCCCGGAAGGCGTGCATATCCTTGAGGTCGAGGCGACTGGGCATGGCGTTTATCTCCAGGGCGGTATCGGTGTCAGCGGCGGCGCGAAAGATGGCCTCAAGGTCCACCATTATCGGCTCACGCTCCCCTAAAAGTCGGCAGGTGGGGTGAGCGAGCACATCGACATGGGGGCTCTTTATGGCGCGCAGGATCCGCTCTGTCATCTTGCCCTGCTCCTGGTTCATCGCCGAGTGCACCGCGGCGATCACGATGTCCAGCTCAGAGAGCATATCTTCAGGAAGGTCCAGCGTGCCGTCGGCCCGAATGTCCACCTCGATCCCGGTGAGTATGCGGAAGCCGTCCATCCGCTCATTAAGGCGGCTGATTTCGGCGATCTGGCTTCGCAGCCTCTCCTCGTTCAGCCCGCGGGCGACGCCTCGCCCCATTGAGTGGTCGGTAATGGCGATATACTGGTAGCCTCGTGCCCTGGCGGCGTGCGCCATCGACTCGATGGAATCGTGGCCATCGCTCCAATCGCTATGTACATGGAGGTCGCCCTTCAGGTCGCCAAGCTCGATGAGCCTGGGGATGGCCTTTTGCTTCGCCCTCTCCACCTCCCATTGCCCTTCCCTGAGCTCGGGCGGGATGAACTGGAGCCCCAGTCTCTGGTAGAAGGCCTCTTCATCGGTGAACTTCTCGGTGACCCCGCTCTTCAGGTCGGTGATCCCGTATTCGCTTAGCTTTAGACCCTGGCGATGCCCCCGCTCCCTGAGGGCGATGTTATGCTGCTTTGAGCCGGTGAAATACTGGAGGAGTGAGCCGAAGCAATCGTGGTCCACCAGCCTGAGGTCGATCTGGAGGTCGCCGGTGACGAGCACGCTGGCCTTGGTGCCCCCCTTGACCAGCACCTCCTTAACCCGGGGCAATCCGACAAAGGCATCGAGAGTGCCTTCCCGGTCATCGGCGGTGCCCATGAGATCGATGTCGCCAATGGTCTCGCGGAAGCGGCGCAGGCTTCCCGCCGGGGTGAGATTGCGCAGCCCGGGGCATTCTCCAAGCTCCGCCATGATCTCCTCGACCACCGGTAGCGCTTCGCCGATGGGGATGCGCCGCTCCTTGGTGCGCATCGCCTGAAGCTGGCGCAGGATATTCTCCGCCACCTTATCGCCCAGGCGGGGCAGGCTGGCGACCCGCCCGTCCAGGATGGCACTCTCCAGGTCATCGATGCTATTTACCCCCAGCTCATTGCAGAGGCGGATAGCGATCTTGGGGCCGACACCGGGGTTATCGAGGAGGGTGCTGATGCCCTCGGGGAACTCGGCTCTAAGTTCATCGTAGTAGCCAAGGCGACCGGTGGTCACCAGCTCCATTGTCTTCTTGGCAATGGCCTCTCCCACGCCGGGGATTTCCTCCAGGCTCTGCCCCTCCTTCACCATCTGCTCTATCTCTACCGGCAGGTGCTCGATGGCGCGGGTTGCCCGCTGATATGCGCGTATCTTAAACTGGTTCTCGCCCTTTATCTCCAGCAGGTCGGCGATATCCGAAAACACCTTAGCGATGTC
>SOIC01000193.1 GCA_004377275.1 Dehalococcoidia bacterium | reverse complement strand
TTACGGATCTGGGCAAGCTCATTCAAGATGACATTATCGCCAGAACGGAGTTCGGCCCTTGAGTTCGGTCTTACAAAGCCATCACGGACAACCCGCCACGAAGCTGACTCTCTAAATAGTTAAAGACTCCAAGAAACGAGCTAGACAGCGTTCCACATTTGACACGCATACCAAGCTCGTCAGCGGGGGTCGCTGGTTAAAGCCTGGTGAGATAAGCCCAAGCCAGAGCAGCGATGAATCCCTCCCCACGGCGAATATAATTGCAGTAATCGAAATTAAAGTGAACTTGCTGGGAGCCAAAGGTGTTGCCAGCCTTTTTATTTGTGTGAGCCAGCCCGCGCCCTATGTACGAGTGCCTACTCAGCTTGAGCTTAACAAGGCGCCCAACTGACGAGTCTCAAACTAGGTTGCGATGGAAATGGCTCCCCTGGGGCATTGGAGAATGCAGGCTTCGCATCTCTCACAGCGTCCGGGGTATTTTATTATCACCCTTTTGTGCCAACCCCTCTCTACGTCATACACTCCCCGTGGGCAGACATCATAGCATATACCACAGGCAGTACAGTTAGCTTCATCGAGGCTTAGTTTCCCCCTTTTTATTCTGGCCCGCTCCCCGAAGTTTATTGGCCCAATTTTCCCGATGCCTATTCTATCTAGCAGGGGGTCAAGGTCACTCCGGTACAATGGGGTTACCCCGCTAAAATCGGTGCCAATTATTATGACAAGCCCCATAGCCATAAAGAACAGGTCGAGGATATACCACGATTGCCCCGACCCGAGGTAAACATACCCCAGAAGCCCTGCTGCTATCAGCCCCTCCAGGAAAAGCAATTTATGCCACCCTACTCTGCCGGGAATGAGAGGATAGAAGCCGTACATCAGGAAGAAAAGTCCCCAGCTCAATACCACAAACTCGACAAGCCAAGCCCTGAAGAAGATAGCCATGACTACCAGGATAAGGAGAAACATGGAGAAGAAGACTCCAATGCCTGCGTCCAGTCGGTCGATAAGGGGCCATTTAACGCGGCACATGGCATCGGTCTTCTTGAAGCTATTGTTCACGTATCCAGGTATGTCCCTGGCATATACCGGGCCAAACTTGCAGCGCCAGCCCGTCTCCTTCTTCACCAGACGAGTATCGACACCCGGGGCAGTGAGCTGAGGCAGTATCAGTGTTCGGTTGGTTACCCTCTCGCCGATTCTCGACGTTCTAACCACCGAGATCACCGAATGGGCAGTGAATTTGCCGCCCTTGGCTGCACACCATACATTTATGCCGCCGGTGGGGGCTACCAACAAATAACAGTCCAAACCCCTCAGGTATCTTGTAAGCCTTTTCACGGTGAGGTCGAAATTGGCAGTGACCAAAACGGGGCTCCTCTCATCGGGATTACCCAAGACCCTCAGCCCTGGCTCCACGGAAAGGGGGAATAACCGGAACAGGGTTGCTATAGCTGTTCTGATGGCCTGCTTAGCTCCCATGTTGGCTAACTCTTCCTAGCCACATATAGCCCAAAGGAATCGAGGAGGCTTCTTTTTTGGTAAATGATTTCGAATCCAGTGTCGGTCAGGGCATCCTCGATGCCCTTCAATGCTCTGGTTGACGCCTGCGTCAGGATATAGGTTATCACCATTAGTGGGAGGCGAACCGATAAATGCAAAATGCGCTTCCACGGCGAATTTGACCTCACTTCATCGGCGATGATGAGGAGCCCGCCGGGTCTCAGGATTCTATATGCTTCACGCAGTACGTACTTCTGTTCGTCAGGATAGAACTCGCTGAATACCAGAGTGCTCACGATTTTATCGAAGGTCCCATCACCAAAGTTGTTATCCATTTCAGTGGCAGCCATTTCTCGAAGTTGAATCTTATCGGTCAAATTCCGCTCACTCACTTTTCTTCTCGCGATAGCCAGCATCTGATACGATATGTCAAATCCCACTACCGAGGCGCCTTTCTCAGCACAGAGTATTGCCATCGTCCCGGTACCACAACCTATTTCAAGAACTTCGTCGCCGGCGGCGATATAGTTTTCGACGATATCCTGATGAATCTTATTGATATGCCCCAAGGATAGCAGGTTGATGCCAGCGTCGTAGCGCTGTGGTGACGACTCGAGGATTTTCATAAAGACATAGCTTACCATTTTGGTCCCCGGGCCCATTATAGCAACTTCCCTAAGGCAAGGTAATGGCTAAGATCGGGGCATTAGAGTTGTACCAGTAGTTGGCATACTGCGGTCGTGATACGCTTGTATCAGGAACAGAGGTTGCGCAGCAATATTCTATTGTTAATGCCCGGTTATGATATAATACCGCTTACCCCTGGGTGCCCTGCCTTTCAGGTGCAAAAAGACAAAGGAGGAGTAGGATGAAGTTTCTAACGATAAATATGACTGAAGTGGCTAAGATACCGGCGGTAATACAGGCTTCCGATAAGGTATGGGCCACTCCCCCTTCGGGGATAAAGGTTGAGGCTAGCTACGTGTGTCTAGGGATCCCCTTTGACGGGGTTCCTCCGAACACAATGGTAAGCTTTTCCATCGTTGAGGCTGAGAGCGCTGAGGCGATAGCCGCGGTAAGCTACCCAACGATGCTCGCAGGCGCAACCATACATAGAGTCCCCATACTGGAAATGCCCGTGGGCGCTATGGGGAAAGAAGAAAAGAAATATAGGGGCTAGACCTAGCTAGGATGATACCCATTTCAGGGGCAGGGCACCCCGGGGCAGGCTAGCAGGCAATTGCCTGCTAGCTTCTTTTTTGAGGCTGCCCAGCGAAGCCTGATAGTGCTATAATACCGCCAAGAGCCCGGACAGACGTATTGGGAGGTTGAACATGAGTGATATTTTCGATGAAGCACAAGCACTGGTCCAGTGCAAGTCTTGCTCCTGGTATAAGAACTGCGTGCTGCCGATACGGGTGACGGAAGAAGACCTGAGAAGGCAAATGGAGTCTTCAATGCCCGGTGCGTCAATGCCGGGAACGCCATATGGCATATCGCAGCTCCTGTCGAGCATGGCAACAGCGGCTCAAAACTCGCTTCTCGAGGGCTGCCCCATATTCATTGATAGACTTCGGTCAAACCCAAAGCTCGCAGAGCGGGTAAAGAAGATGATGCAGGAGTGGTCGAAGGAGAGCGAGCAGCAAGGGTAGCTGCCCAGCCAGGTGGCTTTGGACAGAGACTTCATTTTAGTTAAGGCGGAGAACCTATGAAAGGTTATCGCACTCCATCCTGGTTTCGAATGAAGGGATTCCGCAACAAGGCGCAGGACAAAGTTCACGCTAAAAAGGCCAACAGACGCAAATCGAAGAGAACGAAGACGAAATAGCCCAGCTAGGCGGATCTGGGGAACTCAGAGTCTGTCCTTTTGGCTGTTGAGCGAAATTACAGGAGGAGAATAAAATGATGACTGAGAGTCAGGTTTATCGAGCCTTGCAAAAACATTTAGATGAGCTACCCATCGGTTACCCGCAGACGAAATCAGGTGTTGAAATTCGTATATTAAAACACCTCTTCACTCCAGAAGAGGCAAAAATAGCAACACAGCTTCCCATGATACCAGAACCACTGAATCACATTTACAAACGTGTGAAAGAGACTGGAATGTCTATCGAGGAATTAGAACAAGTTTTGGACCACATGGTCTATAAAGGGACCATTTTGACAAGAAAGAAAGATGATGAGAAATACTATGGTAATGCGATGCTCGCTGTAGGAATATTCGAATTGCAGGTGGAGCGGCTCACCAAGGGTTTCACCGAAGACATGCTGCAGTATCTCGATGAAGCATTTGGCCAGGAATTATACAGGACCAAAATCACCCAATTGCGCACCATCCCGATAGAGAAAAGTATTACTTATGAACATAACGTCAGCACCTACGACGATGTGAGACAGATTATCGATAGCATAGACGGTCAAATTGCAGTGGCTAATTGCGTTTGCCGACAGGCCAAGGATCTCCTTGGTGAAAGTTGCCGTCACACTGACCTTCGTGAGACATGTCTGATATTTCGCGGTGCGGCTGAGCATCACCTCAATTTGGG
>SOIC01000056.1 GCA_004377275.1 Dehalococcoidia bacterium | reverse complement strand
GTCTCAATCAACCCCCTAAATCCCCCAATCTTGGGGGACTTTTTAAAGCTGGGGGATGCCCCCAGACCCCCGGCCCCGATTATATCGGGGCACCTCTTTTTCAGCAATCTCATTCACGTTAACTACCTTAATCTGTGGGTCGAAAGAGAAGACTGCTCGATTTCCACCGTATATGTCATTGCCCGACTTGATCGGGCAATCCAGGGATTGTCTCAGCATGCTTCCTGGATCATCCGGTCAAGCCGGATGATGACCCCATAATCTGTGACCCTTTAATCCATGAATAGAGAGTCGAACGGAAAGCTAAGCTGATTCGCTTGGATTATCACCCATGGGGAGGCCTGTTAAATCTGAACTCATGGATTAAGGTTACTATATGTACCTCTTCACCTCAAACCGGTATAGCTGCACCGGCTGGTGTGGCAGGATGCCTGCCTTGGAGCGGCAGATCTCGATCTGGCGCGCTACCGAATCCACTCCCTCAAGGTCGGGGAGCAGCAGCCCTTTTCTCGCTCCGCTCTCAACGATGAGGCCGTATCTCTTAGGGTCAAGCTCAGCCTCACCCGCCACCGGCTCGGGCGTGGTGAGGACATCGACGCTGTAATCCAGTTCAGCCAGCTCGCCAGGGGTTACCGGGGGAAAGCGAGGGTCGCGGGTGGCCGAGCTTATGGCATTGGTGATTACCTCCTCAGCGACATTTGCCTTCGCCGGCTCATAGGTGCCGATGCAGCCCCGGAGCAAGCCACCAACCTTCAGCGAAACAAATACCCCGGCGCGCTCCATCATCTCCGGCGTTAGCTCCTTGGGCCGGGGAATGGTCCTATCGCGCACGTAGCTCTCGATGGTTTCCTTGGCCAGTTTCACCAGTGGGTGCATTTCATCACCCCCTCTTTATTATTACGCCAGCATAGCCCACCACACTGCGATAATCGCCGGTTATGTCGCCGCTCGTCTGGTACCTCACCAACTCCGCCTGCCTCGCACCCAATTCCTTACAGGCGGAAAGGAGAGCAACCGCCGGCGCATAGCCACACATCGTGATGTGGTACTCGGCGACTCGCTTTAGCAGCTCGTCTTCATTCAACTCCAGCATCGCTTCTATAGCCAGATTATCCTTCGTATTGGCAGATTCCTGATTCTCATAGTGGGTCATGTCGCTGCTGGCCATGACTACCGCCTCTCGCTTTAAATCTTTGATCGCCTCGGCGATCCCCTTCCCAATCTCCTTATAGGTGGCACCAGTAGCATGGGTGAGCACAATAGGCACTATCTTCACGTCCGGCTTAAAGTACTGCAAAAACGGTAGCTGAACCTCAATGGAGTGTTCCTCTAAATGGGCTACATGGTCCTCCTTCAAAGGGGGCGATGCCTCCAAAATCTTCTTGGCAAGTGCTGAATCGATCTCCACCTCCCCCAGTGGTGTCCTCCAAGTCCCTTCCGTCATAATACTAAAGGGTTGCCCTAAACCGGTATGGTTGGGGCCCATAATAACAAATGTATCTTTGAATTCAATCCTGGATATCACCGCCCCCGCCACCGGCCCTGAGTACACATATCCTGCGTGTGGTGAAACCAGACCGAGCACCTCTTCTTTCGGTGCCCCTTCATCAATAAACTGCTTAATCTGCTCCTCCAACGTAGAAGCTGATCCCGGATAAAACTGCCCTGAGACAACCGGATTCCTTATCATTGTGACCTCCTCCCCGTCCTCATGTAGAGGTCGGCTCCGCAAAAGCGGCACCTGGATTCCTCCAGACCAACGACACTGGTATGATAGCCCATCCTGCCGACAATCAGGTTGCCACAGGAGTAGCAGATAGTGTTCTCATTCTCATGACCGGGGACATTGCCGGTATAAACAAAGCGCAGCCCCACCCTTTTGCCGATGTCGTGGGCATGCTCCAGGGTGTCTACTGGAGTGGGCGGCAGGTTAAGCATCTGATGCTGAGGGTAAAAGCGGGTGACATGCCAGGGGGTCAATTCCCCAAGCTTATCGCGAATCCAGGTGGCGATGCCCTCAAGCTGCTCCTCGTCATCGTTCATCGTGGGGATCACATTGGTTACCACCTCAACATGCATCCCCCATTTATGCTTAGCCCGCTCGGTCACCTCGAGGATGCCACGCCACCGAGGGACTTTGGCCAGCTCCCGGTATAAGCGATCGGTGAACCCCTTTACATCAACGCAATAGCCGTCAAGATAGGGACCGATCATGTCTAGAGCCTCTGGGGTGATATAGCCATTGGTCACATAGACGGTGTAGAGGTCGTGCTCCTTGGCCAGCTTCGCTGAATCGAGGGTGTACTCAAACCATATGGTAGGCTCGTTGTAGGTCCAGGCGATGCCCTGGCAGCGCTCCCGCTCAGCCACGGCAACGGCATCCTGCGGAGAGATGGTCCGTGACCGCTCTAAAAATGCAGGGTCGGCGCAGGAAATCTGCCAGTTCTGGCAGTGCTTGCAATGAAAATTGCAACCCCAGGTGCCCAGGGAATAGACCAAACTTCCTGGGAAGAAGTGGAACAGGGGCTTCTTCTCTATGGGGTCCACGCCCACCGATGAGACCTCGGCATAGTTCAAGGTATAGAGGACACCATCGTTGTTCTGATACATCCGGCATACACCAAGCTTGCCTGGGCCAATAGTGCATTGCCACTGGCAGGTATGGCACCTAACCCGGGAGCCAGGGAGTTTCTCGTAGAGCAACGCCTCCCGCATCTCCATCCTCCCTTCCCGTATTCTAGCATATTTGTGATGGGGTGCAACCCCGCGTTTACTTGACTGCCCTACCTCAAGTTGGTAGACTTGTTCCGTACGTTTTTTTCCTCATCTCAAACATCGCCTTGTTCGAAAGAAACATATCTTGAAGGTCGAAAAAGTGGTTATTGGTCTTACCGGGGGTTTCCTTGCCGGAAAGAGCACCATATCGAGGATGCTCGCCGAGAAGGGGGCCGTGGTAATCGATGCTGACAAGATTGGCCATGAGGCCTATAAGCCGTATACAAAGGCCTGGCAAGAGCTGCGAGATGCCTTTGGAGAGGGAATCCTCAAGAAAAGCGGCGATATAGATCGCCAAAAGCTGGGAGAGATCGTCTTCTCCGATCCCCAGGCCCTTGAACGGCTGAATAAGATCGTACATCCCCTTATGCATGAGATGATACGGGAGGAGATCGAGCGGTTGAGGGGTGAGGGGGTCGCGGTGGTGGTGCTGGAGGCCGCGGTGCTCATCGAGGCAAACTGGACCGACCTTGTCGATGAGGTTTGGGTCGCTGTCGCCCCTGAGGAGGTGGTGGTCAAGCGCCTGCAAAATCGGGGCGGGCTTAGCGAGGAGCAGGCGCGGGCGCGCATCCGCTCCCAGCTCCCCGCCGAGGAGCGGGCAAAGCACGCCGACGTAATAATCGACACCGATTGCGAACTCTCCGAGGTCAGAGCCAGGGTGGAGGAGCTCTGGGGGATGCTCCAGAAGAGGAATGTCTATTCGTGAATACTGTTGAGCTGATGAGGCTCTTCATGGAGCCGAGATCGGTGGCCCTGGTAGGGCTCACCAGATCTACCGGTATAATGGGTTGGAATGTCCTCGAGCATCTACTTAAGTATGGCTTTAAGGGGAAGCTCTATCCGGTGAATCCCGCTGCCGATGAGATTCTGGGATTGAAATGCTACCATAGTGTAAAGGAAATTCCCGATGATATCGACCTTGCCGTGATATTAACCCCGCGCTCCATTGTTCCGCGGCTGGTTAAAGAGTGCACCGAGAGGGGGATAAAGGCGATTACGGTAGTGGGGCAGGGGTTTGCCGATAGCGATGCGGAGGGCAAGGCGTTGCAAGCAGAGATGGTGCGCATCGCCAGGGAGGGCGGAGCCAGAATAGTGGGGCCGAACACCTTCGGGACAGCGAACGCGTTTATTAACTTCAATTCTGCTTATGTTCAGATGGATATGAAGAAGGTCCCTACTGGTATTATCTGCCAGACGGGGTTGTTTTTTGGCGGCCTGCCCAAATTTCCCATATTGGGTAAAGGCATCGATATAGGAAATGCATGTGATATCGATTTTTCCGATGGGCTTGAATATTTCGAGGATGACCCCGAGGTTAAGGTGATCCTCCTCTATATTGAAGGCATGAGGGACGGCAGAAGGTTTTTGGATGTGGCCGGGCGGGTAGCGAAGAAAAAGCCAATTATCGCCATAAAATCGGGTCAGTCTGAGGAAGCTGCCCAAGCCACCCAATCTCACTCCGGCAGCCTTGCTGGCCGAGATGAGGTCTACGATGCCGCTTTCAGGCAATGTGGGGTGATTCGGGTGACTACTGCTGAGGAATTCGATGATCTCTCCAAAGCCTTTCTGCACTTGCCGTTGATGAAGGGGAGAGGGGTCGGCATAATCACCAATACCGGCGGCGGTGGCATTATGGCTACCGATGCCTGCAGGCGTCATAACCTCGATCTGGCTAAGCTCTCACCGGAGAGCTCGAGGGAATTGGATGCCATCGCCCCACCATGGCAGGATTTCCAAAACCCTGCCGATATCTGGCCTCCGTCAATGATTTCCGGACATCCCCTACCTGAGGTGATCCGCACTACAGTGGAGACATTTTTAGCCGACGATAACATACATGGCGTGATTATGATCATGCCCGGATTCCCCTTACAATATGCGCCCATCCTCTTTGACCCAGTCGTGCTCGACATCAAATTTGAAAAGCCCGCTGTTATATGGCTCTATGGAACTGATGTGGAGGGCTTGGCAAGCTGGCTAGAAAGAACAGGGAAAATACTGTATTACCCGACCATGGATCGGGCGTTAAACGTCCTCTCCAGGCTCAACCAATATTACGAATATCTAAATCGTGACGATGACAGATAGCCCATCGACAGAGCAAGATAGTGAAATGCTCGCCAATAAGATTAAAAAGATCCTCGCCCAGCGTGAGAAGCAGACAATTGTCCCCACTAATGCTCCATTAGCCCCCGCCGCGGTGCTCCTCCCCCTTTATGAGAAGGAGGGTGAATACTATATCCTGCTCACCAAGCGGACCCAGAAAGTGGAGCATCATAAGGGACAGATCTCCTTCCCCGGGGGGGCACGCCATGAGCAGGACCGAGATCTCGTGGATACCGCCCTCCGCGAGACCTTCGAGGAGATCGGGGTACGCCCTGAGGATGTGGAAATACTAGGGGAGCTAGATAATATGGGCACGCTCACCAGCAACTTCCTGATCACCCCCTTCGTCGGTATTATTCCATACCCCTATGAATTCATCGTCAACCAAGATGAGATAGAGGAACTGATTGAGGTGCCGCTATCGGCGCTTGTAGATGAAAAGAACCTCCGGGAAGAGTTCTATGTCATAGAGGGAACTCAATATAGGGCGAGCATCTTCGATTATAAAGGCTACGTGATCTGGGGTGCTACGGCGCGGATTCTCAAACAGTTCCTCGATCTGGTTTTTTCGAACTAATCGTAATGTCTGGAATAAGCTAAGGTAAAAATTATAATCCTCTGGCCGGTCTATCATTTGAGCTTAATAAAAATAACCATTGCGTTGTCCTAAAGACGCGGTGTGAAAAGAGCGAAAAAGAAAAAGGGGGCGGAAATCACCCCCCCCTTTTCAATAGTCCATCGGAAGGCTTACTTCTTCTCTTTTTTCTCCCCTTCGATGGCCTTTTTGGCCTTGACCTCGATGGTCCTTGGCTTAGCATCCTCTGCCTTAGGAATCGTTAGAGTGAGGATGCCATCTTCGGAGGTAGCCTCTGCCTTATCGGTCTGGAGGGCATGAGGCAGGGTTATAGAGCGAACGAAGCTACCATGATGGTGCTCCCGGTAAAGATAGTCCTCTCGCTTCAACTCCTCTGTCCCTTTGGTCTCGCCCTTTATGGTCAGGGTGTCATCGGTGATGTTTATCTCGACATCCTCGGGCTTCACCCCGGGCAGGGAGGCTTTAACCACCACCTCGTTGGGGGTTTGATACACATCGATAGGCGCATGCACCCCATCGCCAAAGAGTGCCAAAGCGCGCGACGGCCTTACGAAGCTTTCCTCATAGAGCCTATCCATCGCTTGACGAAGGCTCACCAGGTCTCTGAATGGCTCCCAACGTACCAGGTTCATCTGTTTCACCTCCTCCCTCTGTTATCTATTATTAATTTAGCACATTAACAAGTTATTGTCAAGTATTCTAACACCATAAGTTTAAGATTGGTATTGACAATTTATGTCATTTACCTTATAATAATTATTGAAGGAAAAGCTAAAAATGGCAGGTAAGGACTACTATAACATTCTAGGGCTGAACCGGAATGCCACCGATAAGGAGATAAAGCAGGCTTATCGGAGGCTGGCGCGTAAGCATCATCCCGATGTCAATCCTGGCGATAAGTCGGCTGAGTCGAGGTTCAAGGATATAACCACCGCCTATGAGGTCCTCTCCGACCCCGAGAAGAGAAAGAAATATGACCGGTTTGGTGAAAACTGGCAGTATGCCGAACAGTTCGCCGGCCAGCAGGGGGCGCCTTATGGCTTCCCCGGAAAGGGCACTCACTTCGAATTTGTCGACCTCTCTGACTTTGGCGACATGGGCAACCTTAGCGATCTTTTCGGCGGCTTCACCAGGGGCTTTGGCACCAGGACCAGAACCCGCAGACCGAGGCGCGGCCAGGACATCGAATATGCCACCGAAGTAACCCTTGAGGAGGCCTATCATGGCAGCACCAGGGTCGTCACCGACATGACAGGCAACCGCCTCGAGGTTAAGATACCTCCGGGTGTCAACGACGGTTCGCGGATAAAGGTGGCAGGGAAAGGTGGGCCGGGCCCAGGCGGCGGCCCTAACGGAGACCTCTATCTGGTAGTCGCAGTGAAGCCCCACCATATCTTTCAGCGCAAGGATAGCGACCTCCATGTCGAGGTCTCTGTCCCGCTTACCGATGCCGTGCTCGGCGGCGAGGTGTCTGTATCGTCGCTGAAGGGGAAGCTCGCCCTTAAAATCCCCCCTGAGACCCAGAATGGGAAGGTATTTCGCCTCGCGGGGCAGGGTATGCCCAGGATGGGCGCTACCACGAAGGGCGACCTCTTCGCCAAGGTGAAGGTGGTCATGCCCCAAAAGCTAACGGAGAGGGAAAGGGAGCTCTTCCGGCAGTTAAAAGAGATTCAAGCTCAGCCGCAAAGAGGTGAAAAGTGAACTTTGATGATTCCACACCCTGTTATGTAATCAGCGTAGCGGCAAGGATGCTCGGCATTCATGCCCAGACCCTGCGCTACTATGAGAAGGCGAGGATTATTCAGCCATCGCGCTCCAGCGGGCGGGTGCGTCTCTACTCTAACCGGGACATCGGGAGGCTACGCCAGATCAGGACGCTGATGGACGACCTTGGGGTCAACATCGCCGGGGTGGAGGTTATCCTCCGCCTCAGCGAACGCATCACTGAGATGGAAAGAATAATAAAGGAGAAGGATCTGGAGATTAAGCGGCTCAGGGAAGCAGGGCTGTAGCCGTAGAGGAGGTTGCAAGAGGCGCTGGAACGCAGTGCACGAGTTTTATACTTCCCTCAGGCTTAATGCGCTCAGCGCGAAACCAAAGCAGGCCTAACTGGCTTCCCTAAGTGAGATGGCGCTGAACTTGGCAGATTTAGCCGTCGCCTGCCTTGGAAATAGAGTAAAGGATTTTTCTCAACCTTTATTAACAGGAGTTAAAAAATGCAACAGGAACGATTTACCGAACAGGCTCAAGAAGCATTGGCTCTCTCCCAGCAACTGGTGCGTAACTACCAGCACAGCCAGTGGGACGTGGAGCATATCCTGCTCGCCCTGCTCCAGCAGGAGCATGGTCTAACCGGCGATATATTGAGCAAGCTGGGAGTTAATGCTGATGAGGTGCGACACCGCGTTGAGGAGGCGCTGGAGAAAACACCCAAAATATCCCATGAAGGGGCGATGCTCTATGCCACCCCGCGCACGGTGCGGCTCCTGCAAAATGCCGCCTCCGAGGCCGACAGGCTGAAGGACGAATTCATCGGCACCGAGCATCTACTTATTGCCATGGCTGCCGAGAGCGAGGGCGATGCCACCACCATCCTTGGCGATTTTGGCATCGACCAGGAAAAGCTCTACTCAGCCCTTCAGGACATCCGCGGAGGACAGCGGGTTACCGACCCCAGGGCAGAGAGTAAATACCGCGTTCTGGAGAAGTACAGTCGCGACCTCACCATGCTCGCCCGCGAGGGTAAACTGGACCCGGTGATCGGGCGCGAGGATGAGATAAAACGGGTTATGCAGGTCCTCACTAGACGCACCAAGAATAACCCGGTGATCATCGGGGAGGCCGGTGTAGGGAAGACTGCCATCGTGGAGGGCCTCGCCCAGAAGATTATGGCCGATGATGTGCCCGATTCGCTTAAAGGTAAGCGGGTTATCGCCCTCGATATGGGAGCGCTGGTGGCCGGCTCGAAGTTCCGCGGCGAGTTTGAGGAGCGCCTCAAGGCAGTGATGGATGAGATCCGCCAGGCTCGTGGTGAGATCGTCCTCTTTATCGATGAGATGCACACCGTCGTCGGCGCCGGGGCTGCTGAGGGTGCCATTGATGCCAGCAATATGCTCAAACCAGCCCTGGCCCGGGGCGAGCTCCAGTGCGTCGGCGCAACCACGCTGGATGAGTACCGGGAGCACATCGAGAAGGACGCAGCGCTGGAGCGGCGACTGCAACCAGTCTATATTGGAGAGCCCAGCGTGGAGGCCACCATCGAGATGCTCCACGGGCTGCGCCCTCGCTATGAGGCGCACCACAAGATCCAGATCACCGACTCCGCTATTGAGGCTGCGGTCCATCTAGGCCAGCGGTATATCTCGGACCGCTATCTGCCCGATAAAGCGGTGGACCTCATCGACGAGGCTGCTTCCAAGCTCAGGATCGATACCGAGAGTGCTCCCGCTGAGGTGAAGGAGCTAGAAAAGAGGGTGAAGCAGCTAGTCCACGAGGAGGAAGCGGCATCACAACGGCGGGAATACGAGCGCGCCGCCCAGCTTAAGGTGGAGCGGCTCCGCCTCGATGAGGAATACAATCAGGCAAAGAGTAAGTGGCTCCAGGAGACACGGATCGACAGCGTAGTGGATGAGGAGGCTATCGCCAAGCTCGTCTCCAACTGGACGGGCATTCCCGTGTCCCGTATGCTGGAAGGGGAGGCGGAGAAGCTCCTTCAGATGGAGGAGCGCATCCATGAAAGGATCATCGGCCAGGAGGATGCCGTTAGGGTAGTCTCCGAGGCTATCAGGCGGGCGAGAGCAGGGCTCAAAGACCCCAGGAGACCGATTGGCAGCTTCATCTTCCTGGGACCAACCGGCGTCGGCAAGACGGAGCTGGCACGTGCCTTGGCCGAGTTCATGTTTGATGACGAGGAGTCCATGGTGCGGCTCGATATGTCCGAGTACATGGAGAAACATACCGTTTCTCGCCTTATCGGTGCCCCCCCTGGCTATATCGGCTACGAGGAGGGGGGACAGCTCACTGAGGCGGTGCGCCGCCGACCTTACAAGGTGATCCTCCTTGACGAGCTGGAAAAGGCGCACCCCAATGTGTTGAATATCCTGCTCCAAATCCTGGAGGATGGCAGACTCACCGATGGTCACGGTAGAACCGTTGATTTTAAAAATACCGTGGTGATCATGACCTCGAACCTTGGCACCGAGGAGTTCCAGCGCCAGTCGTTAGGCTTCGCCAGGGAGACAAAAAGCGAGCATGAACGCCGTAAGGGCGCCATCGAGACCGCCATGAAACAGACCTTTCGCCCCGAGTTCCTCAACCGTCTCGACGAGATCGTTATCTTCCAGAGTCTCACCGAGGAACAGATCAAGCAGATCGTCGACTTGATGATGAAGGATGTTAAAAAGCGCCTTGCCGACCGGAAGATCACCGTGGAACTTACCGAGGAGGCCAAGGCTAAGCTCGCCAAGGAGGGCTTCGACCCGGCATTTGGGGCCCGCCCCCTGCGCCGCACCCTGCAGCGTCAGGTGGAGAACCCACTGTCCACAAAGATCCTCCAGGGCGAGTTTAAGGAAGGCGACCGCGTCCTGGTCGATGCTGGACCCAAGGGCTTCACCTTCACCACTTGACTTCCCGAATCCTTCCCTATACCCTTTCAATGAAAAGCGTATGAGCGAGAACGACGAGGGCATGGACCTGACCGGTGAGGAAGTTACCGCGCAGGTAAAGAAGGGTCGCTGGATAAGGCGCCACTGGGTCAGTCTGGTTGCTATAATCTCCATCCTGGTCTTCAGTGCCGGTATTTATTTCATGGGGGGACTGTCAGGCGATCTCTGGGGCTATGGCTATCTAGGGGTTTTCCTGATCTCTATTTTGGGTAGTGTAGTCATCCTTGTACCCATACCCAGCCTGCCTGTGGTTTTTCTTATGGGCATGATACTGAATCCGTGGCTTGTGGGGCTGATGGTGGGGCTAGGAGAACCCATCGGTGAGATCCCCCCCTATATAGCAGGCTATAGTGGTCGAGCGTCCATGGAGAAAAGGAGATTTTATGTTAAGTTAAAGGATTGGATGAGGCGGAGGGGTTCTCTAGTCCTCTTCTTCTTCGCCTGGACACCAAACCCTGCCTTCGACCTTGCCGGCGCTGCTGCCGGGGCGCTCCACTACCCGTTTTGGAAATACCTCCTCATGCTGTTTCTGGGCAAGACTGTCAAGGGCTGGATTATCGCCTTCGCCGGGTATTGGACGTTGCGCCTGCTACTCCATTTCCTCATCGGATAAGCTCCCCTTGATCTCGCTCAAATAGATGGGTGACAGCCTAGCGTCATTGTGAGTCGCTCTTTCACTTGTCATTGCGAGCGGAGCGAAGCAATCTATCTCACCGCCCCACGCCTGCTCATCCACCTTTGAGATTACTTCCCCCGATAACTAGGCCGACAGGTCGGACTCTCGCAAAGCGGAGGGGTGGCAATGACAGCGACAATGGGCTAGCGGTGATGTGTCACTAATGTCCTGGACACCGCACATCGCCCCTTTGACATCCCCACCCTTTTGTGTTAACGTATATCAATAAGTTACCTCCCGGCAAACAGGGCGAGGCTATTCTTAAGTTATAATCTTTTTTATATTAAAGGAAGTTTTCGCTAAGTCTAAGTTGGTCCGCTTTTCTGTTGGCTGGGGAGGGTGGAGGAGGTACCTATATGAGATCCCCTTATCAGGGGAGTCATCATCGGCTCCCGCAGACTTCAACCATTGTCTTTGTCGCCGCTATCGTAGGTTTGGTGATTGCCCTGCTCCTCTCCGTGCTGCTGACATTTCCCCTTTCCATGCTTCCCGGACTCTGGGGAAATATCGCCCCGATTGCTGTCAGCCTTTTCCTCTGCCTGGTTATCATACCTATTACGTTAGCACGGAGAAGGGAGCTATTCCGGATGTTTGGCATCACTTTACCTGAAGGAACGAAAGACATGGGTAGTCTGGTGCCACGCAATGGACAGCTCATCGTGGACACCAGCACCCTCATTGATGGGCGCATCGCAGACATAGGTCAGGCCGGCTTTATCCCGGGTTCACTAATCATCCCCAGATTTGTCCTCGA
This sequence comes from Dehalococcoidia bacterium, assembly GCA_004377275.1. GTDB lineage: Bacteria > Chloroflexota > Dehalococcoidia > E44-bin15 > E44-bin15 > E29-bin15. The sequence continues at coordinate 1,341 of SOIC01000056.1, read as the reverse complement.
CGAGTTGCACCACATCGCCGATTCCTACGATGCGATGCGCCGCAATCGCGGGCGCCGGGGCCTAGAGATACTTACTAAACTGCAGCAGGAGTCCGATATCCCGGTGGAGATCTCTGACATAGATGCCAAGGATGTCACGGATGTCGACAGTAAGCTGGTGAAGCTGGCAAAGGCCCTGGGTTGTGCCATTATTACCAACGATTTCAACCTGAATCAGGTGGCCAAGATCCAAGGAATCCAGGTACTCAACGTCAATGAGCTGGCCAATGCGGTAAGGCCCGTGGTGCTGCCCGGTGAGGAGATGGAGGTTCGGATCATCCAAGAGGGCAAGGAGTTCGGGCAAGGCCTCGGCTTCCTTGACGATGGAACGATGATTGTGGTAGAGGACGGGCTGCGCTATCTCAATAACAACATTGAAGTGGTGGTTACCAGGGTGCTCCAAACAGCGGCAGGACGCATGATCTTCGCCCACCATAAAGCGGAGTGAAGTATGGAAAAGGTCGGCGCCATCGTGGTTGCCGCTGGCACAGGCAGTCGAATGGGTGGAGCAGATAAGATCTTCGCCAACTTAGCAGGCAAGCCCCTCCTAGCCCATACTGTCGATGTATTCCAAATGTGTCCCGCCATTGACCAGGTGGTCATTGTATTAAGCAAAGAGCGGCTGGATGACGGGTGGCAGCTGGTTAAGGAGTATCGCTGGTCAAAGGTGAGTGAGGTATGCCCCGGTGGGACACGGCGCCAGGATTCCGTAAAAGAGGGCCTGCAAAGGCTCTCCGGCTGCCAGTGGGTGTTGATTCACGATGGGGCTCGTCCTTGCCTTAGCCAAGGACTGATTGAGGAAGGGCTTAATGAGGCCCGCCAATATGGCGCTGCCGTCCCCGCCATCCCCGTTACCGATACTATCAAAGTCGTTTCCTCAGACTCTTTCGTTGCGGAAACGCCGCTTCGCCAGCGCCTCTGGTCCGTGCAGACACCCCAGGTATTTCGATGCGATATAATAAATGAGGCCTATCGCAAGGCTAAGCGCGATGTTACCGACGATGCCACCCTGGTGGAGAACCTGGGGTATAAGGTTAAGGTCTATCCAGGCTCTGATACTAACATCAAGGTGACCACGCCTGAGGACCTGTACCTGGCTGAGGCCTTCTTGAAGAATAAGGAACGAGGTCAATGAACAACCTCGATGCCTAAAGACAATACGGCTAAAAAGGGTAAAAGAGGCGAAAAGGGCGAAAAAGGGAGCAAGGTTAGGCAATAACCTCTATATTTTAACGACAGTAAGGGCTAGAGATGCGCGTTGGAATCGGTTATGATGTTCATCCCCTGGTCGCGGGGCGTCCC
>SOIC01000083.1 GCA_004377275.1 Dehalococcoidia bacterium | reverse complement strand
CGATTCCATCCGCGGAGTATTCCACCACCGGTAACCCCTGAACCATCGCCTCGGTGACCACATTATCGAAGGGAAGTTTCGAAATCACAGCCACCCCCATGTTCATGCAGAAGCCCTCGATATTACGAGAATTATCCTCATTGATGTCATACTTATTGATGCAAACCAGGGCGGGAATGCCGAAGTGGCGGCAGACGCCGAGGACACGGTCAAGGTCGTGCATCCCCGATAGGGTAGGCTCGGTGACGAGGAGGGCGAGGTTCGCCCCTGATAAAGATGAGATGACCGGGCAGCCGATCCCGGGCGGACCATCGCTGAGGATATAATCGAGGCCCCGTTCCTGGGCAAGGGCCTTGGCCTGCTGTCTGACAAGTGCCACCAGCTTTCCCGAATTCTCCTCAGCGATCCCCAGCCTGGCATGTACCAGCGGGCCGTATTTGGTATCTGATATAAACCAGTGCCCACATTGGTTATCCTTCATCCTGACAGTATCCTCAGGGCAAACGTGAAAGCAGAAGCCACAGCCCTCGCAGGATGTGGGGTCAACCTTGAAATTCTTTATTGCGTCAAACCGGCAGACCTGCTCACAGATGCCACAGCCGGTGCAGAACTTTTTGTCGATAACGGCGGTCTTGCCACTCCAGAACTCCTCGCTCTTCTTGACAGTGGGCTGAAGCAGCAGGTGAAGGTCGGCGGCATCCACATCGCAGTCGACTAGAACCTTGTTCTTAGCTAAAGCGGCAAAGGAGGCCACTATGGTGGTTTTACCCGTTCCCCCCTTACCACTTAATACCACGAGCTCTTTCATCATCTTCCGCCACTTTTACCCAGATTCTATATAGTTTCTCACCACCCTCCTCGTAGCACTTAAATCCCGTAGCATCAACTTCTTCTACCTCTACCTCGCCTAGCTCTTTGCATTGATCTAACCAGTTTCTAAAATGCGCTCCCCCGCCAAAATAGACTTTTCTCCATTTATTCCCTTTTCTATCTATTCTTTGCTGAACCGATTCTTCCTGAGCTATTCTTTCCCGAATTGCAGAAATCTCCACTTCGTTCATTTAGCCCTCCCAACCTGCTCAGCCGATACTATGTGCTGAATGTCCTCGAAAAGCTGTTGAAAAGCTGGTTGCCACTGAGGCATCCCTTCCACCAAGGGGATCCCTCGAGAATAAAGGCGCGCAATCTCAGTATCCAGCGGTATGCGTAGCAAGATGGGAAGCCCCTCCGTGTTACAGTATTCCTCCAATTTGTTGTATCCCACCCCTCCACGATTAATCACTACCCCGCAGGGGATGCCCAGCTTCCTGATAACCTCCACTGCTAAAGCCAGGTCATTGAGGCCGAAGGGAGTGGGCTCGGTCACCAGGAGGCAGAAGTCGCTGCCCCGCACAGACTCCACCACCGGGCATGAGGTACCCGGGGGAACATCGATGATCACCGTTTTCCACGGGTCTATATGCCCTTTTACTTCCCTGATCACGGGCGGCGCCATCATCTCGCCAACGTTTAGCTTCCCATGGATGAACTCAATGTGGTTAGCGCGGCCCACTTCCAGGATGCCGATCTCTTTACCCACTTCAGAGATGGCATCCTCAGGGCAAAGATAGGAGCAGGCACCGCAGCCGTGGCACAGCTCGGGGAACACCAGCACCTTCTTGGGCATAACAGCGATGGCGTTAAAGGCGCAGACCTCAGCGCATTTGCCACAGAAGGTGCATTTCCCTTCATTTACCTGGGGTGTGGGGATGGAAACTATCTGCTGGCGGTCGATAACGGGCTTAAGGAAGATGTGAGCGTTAGGCTCCTCAACATCACAGTCCAGGAACTGCATCTCATTTTCCAGGGAAAGGGCGAGGCTGATGGCGACTAGGGTCTTGCCTGTGCCCCCTTTTCCGCTGGCAACAGAGACGATCATTCACCCCTCGTCATCTTAGCGCCGCACTGGGGGCAGCTCATGTCGTAGCAGGGTACCCCTACTTGGTGGGGAGCCGTGGCGCCGCAGTTGGGGCAAACACAGCTTCCCCCGGGCCCTGCGCCCGCTTGCGTTCCCCCCATTCTGCCCCTGCCTCTTCCTCTACCTAATCCTCTTCCTGTTCCTGGGCCACCCCCACCGGGTGGTCCGGTTCCATTTCCCCTTGGCATAACTCACCTCCAACAATAAATTGCCCAACAATGTTTAGATATCAGCCTCCCTTGCTTTCTTAAGGGCATCCTCCAGCTCCTCAAGTTGCTCCAGCATCCGTGGTGGCACCGAGTGGGGAGGCCAGCGGCGTTTGAGGTCCGCTAGTTTCCGTTCCAGCTCTTTGACTCTCTCCGAGGTCATTTCCCCCACCTGTCCCTGTTACATCGGCGGGAGGCCACAGGTGCCGGTGGGACAACTAGAAGGGAAACTCATGTCAGATGGTTCACTTGAGCCTGAGCTGAAGAAAGTGGAGAAAAGCTTTTCTGGCTTACCCGCCTGACACTTAGGGCAATTCAGTTTAGAGCCGTCCCCGCCCATGCTCTGGCGAACCTCAAACTTCTCCCCACACTCAGTACAGCGGTATTCATAGAGTGGCACAATCTACCTCCTCACTTACCCTTTTCGTCCAGTTCCTCCATCCGGCGCTGGATCGCATCCAGCTGCTGTCTCAGCATGTCGGTCTGTTGCTTGAGCATCTCCATCTCCTGCTGCGTGCTTTGCGCCTGTGGGATAGGACCTGCTGGACCCATACCCATGCCGCGCCCCATGCCCATGCCGCGCCCCATCCCCATACCACCGCCCATGCCGGAGTGAGCGCCGACGCTGGGCCCGGATATCGCCTGGAACTTTCCCGTTTTATAGCCCTCGATGGCCTCCTTGACGCTCCCGGAAACCCCGGTTATAACCTGGATCCCGCCAGCGGAGAGGGTTTGATAGGCATTGGGGCCACAGTTTCCGGTGAGCACCACCTGAACACCCATATTGCCGACCATCTGCGCGGTGGAGATCCCCGCGCCACCACCGGCCATGATATTGGTATTTTCAGTGGCCTCGAACTCCATCGTATCCGGGTCGGCTACGATGATGTATTGGCACCTGCCAAAGCGTGGGTCAACCTCTGCATCTAGACTGGGTCCTGTCGCTGATACCGCAACTTTCATGAATCACCTCCCTTTATGACCCATCTGATTCAAGCTCGTTTATCCTGGATTCGATCTGCTCCAGGTCCTCCCTTACCGCCTCCGCCTCACTCCTCAAGAAGTCAAGCTCCTGCTCACGGGTCATCTGCGGGGCGAATGGCGTAGTCCCTGGAGTAGCTGCATAGGGCATGCCCCAGGCTGCTCCATAGTAAGGGGCATAACCTGGTGCCGCTGGTGCTCCGGTAGGTCCCAGAAAATACCCGCACCTGGGGAGTCCTCCCCTGCCCAGGCCGACATGTGGCCAGGGAGGAGAACTTCCTCTAAATCCAAACCCCCGTCCTCCTCTGAAACCATACATAGTACCACCTCCTGTTTTCTTACTCACCCGATGTCAGTTCATTTATTCTAGCTTCGATCTGCTCCAGTTGCTCCCTCATAGCCTGCGCCTCTTTTTTTAAGAAGTCAAGCTCCTGATCACGTGGCATCTGGGGCGCAAAGGGTGTCGCCCATGGCGCAGTTGCCCGATAGGGCATAGCTCCAAAGCCCCTATAAGGAGCATATGGAACCCCGGGGTAAGGCGGGACAATCCCGCGTCTGAACGCTGCCCCTATTCCCCGGGGGCTGCAGAAACCTCTGCCCCCTCCTGTCATTGGACCCATCCCTCGCGGTCCCGTTCCATCAAATCCAGGCATCACTCACCTCCTTTTTCGAATTTTTCTACCTTTTCGAAAACTTTCCAGCTATTTTCCCGGTCTCTTTCCAATGTCCCGCTTGGTCTTTAACCATCGCGATATACCGCTTCTAGACGTAATGCCCTGAGCGAAGAACTAGTACCAGCCCCGTGCGCTATATGGGGTGTAGTAGGGCGCTCCGGCGCTGCTGTATTGTGGGTAACCATATCCCATATAGGGAGTGGCTGCCCCATAGAAACCGGCATAAGGCGTCGCCCACCATCTACCGAAGCCTCGACCGAA
>SOIC01000184.1 GCA_004377275.1 Dehalococcoidia bacterium | reverse complement strand
GATGGCCTGGGGATCGTTACCGCGGATATCACCGAGCGCAAGCGCATGGAGGAGGTGCTAATAAAGGGGAAGGAGCAACTGGAACAAAGAACAAATCAACTCCTGGCGTTGCAAAAGGTAACTGCCACCATCCAGAGCACCCTGGAAGTAAGTGAGGTATTGCAGCAGATCTCAGATGGCGTGGTGGTTAACCTGGGATTCGACCATACGTTGATGTTTGTAGTGGACGAGGCGAGGAATATTCATCGGACGGTAGTGTATTCCACCAAAGAGGAATCGGGACTGGTCGGCGAAGTGCAGCAGGCCCTGGACCAGACATGGGCCGAGCTGGAGTTTCCAGTTATCAAAGGGTATAGCCATGCTCTGGATGAAGTGATGGAGGGCAGAGTGGTGACCGCGCACCACCTTTATGAGATAGCCGAGCCCCCGTTAACCAGGGATGAATGTAATGCCGTGCAGGAGCTCATCAGGGCGAAGGCAATGGTAATTGTGCCCTTCTTTGCCAGGGATAAGTATATGGGCAGCATCGTTGCTTTCACCGAGCGGGAGGAGATCACTGAAGGGGAGATAGAGCCGCTGAGGATTCTCGCTGACCAGGCGGGGGTCGCCATTGAGAATGCTAACCTCTACCAGGGGGTCAGGGAGAGGGCGCAGCGGCTGGCGGTGACCAGCGAGTTATCCAGGATCATCGGCTCCAGCCTGGATATCAGGGAGACATACCAAGCCTTGACCACCGAGATTAAAAAGATTATCGATTTTGACCTCTCTATCATCACACAGGTGGAGGGGGATAGGTTGAGATTCTTAGCCGTATCCACCGAGGGGGAGACGGGGATGGACGAGGGGGGCACTGTGCCCTTAGCGGGGACAGACACAGCATGGATTGTGGAAAACAAGCGGACCAACATTGAAACAGATTTTGCCCGGGGGGTGCAATTCCCCATCGATGTGGGATATCTGAAGAGCGGGTTAAGGTCAGCGATCCGCGTCCCCCTCCTCTCCAAGGGCGATGTCATCGGCACCTTTCACCTCATCAGCCGGCATCCTAATGCCTATGGCGAGAGGGAGCGGGAGATCCTGGAGCCTGTGGCGGCCCAGATAGCCGCGGCTATGGAGAACTCCAGGTTATTTATCCGGGTGAAGGAACACGAAGCGGAGCTGGAGCGAGCCTACAAGGAGCTCAAGGAGGCACAGGATTACATGGTGCGGTCGGAGAGGTTGAGGGCGTTGGGTGAGATGGCTGGTGGGGTGGCTCACGACTTCAACAACATCTTAGCCATCGTCCTGGGCCGGGCCCAGTTGGCTTTGGAGGATCAGGAAGGCGACAAGGTGATGAAGAGCGTCCGGGTCATCGAGCAGACCGCTCTCGACGCCGCTAAGACAGTGCGACGACTCCAGGATTTCGCCGGGGTGAGGGCGTCTAGCACTTTCGAAGCGGTGAACCTGAATCAATTGATAGAAGGTGCCTTAGAGATGGTGGAATCCCGCCGTGTAAAGCTCGAGGAGACGGAGGGTGTAACCATCGAGATTGGCACTGAACTGAATGAGGTGGCTCCTGTGGCAGGGGACGCGGCGGAGCTTAGAGAGGCACTGGTGAATATTATCTTCAACGCCATGGATGCCATGCCTGAGGGGGGCAAGATCACGGTTAAGAGCGAGCAGGAGAATAGCTTGGTGGTTCTTTCCATTAGCGATACCGGCGTGGGCATCCCTGAGGAGATAAAGGGGAAGCTCTTCGATCCCTTCTTCACCACCAGAGCCCCTGCGGGCACCGGGCTCGGGCTTAGTGTGACCTATGGTATTGTTACCAGGCATGGCGGGAGCATCGAGGTTGAAAGCACCCAGGGGAAGGGAGCCACCTTCTATATCAGGTTGCCGGTGGCCGGCAGTGTCGAAGCGAGATCCCGCCCTGAGCGGAAGCCTCCCACTATCAAGCGTGCCACGATACTCCTGGCCGATGACGATCCGGAGGTCAGTGAGATTCTCGGGCTCATGCTCCAACAGCTAGGTCACCGGGTAACGGTGGTTACCAGTGGGGAGGAGGCGCTTAGCGCCTTTGAGAAGGGCGATTATGCGCTGGTAATCACTGACTTGGGGATGCCTGACATATCGGGACGCGATGTTGCCAGGGCTGTTAAAGAGATGAAACCCGAGATGCCAGTGATGCTGATCACCGGCTGGGGGGTGCAATTTGACCCGGAGGAAATGCCGGACATCGACGGGGTGATTGAAAAACCCTTTAGCAGAGATGCTCTCTTGGCGCAGATCGCAGAGTTGCTCCCAACCAGGAACCGCGGTAAGAGAGGATGACGGGAGATGCTGGGCAGAGGACTACCAGGCTATAGGAAGCAAGATCACAGAATAGATGACGCTTTTATAGCTATATTGAAGGAGAGAACTATAACAGGGTAGGTATCCCTTCTGAGGCTTTAGCCATCTCTCTAAGCTTTTCCTCCGCCTCCTTTTGTCTCTGCTTTATCGAGGTGGCAGACTCCGTTATTGTCTTGTAAATTTCCCTTACCCTTGGTACATCTCTAAGCTGGGAGAGGATCACCGTTACACTGACCTCGGCCTTGTTTCTGGGATAGTCGCCACTCCTGATCACGGCATCCTGTGCTGTCTCTTTCATAATCTCCCCCAGCTCTTTGGTCTGTTCCACATTCATCTCCTTGGCTGGGGCGGAGATTAGATATAAAGCCTTTCCCGCATCACCGGGACTACAGGACGCGGAAAGCTCACTCAGCGCCTGGTCCATAGCCTCTAATCCTCTCTGGGTTTCTCTACTCTTTTTCTTGAAGCTTCCCCTTCTTTGAAAGGGTAGCCTGATGAACGCTAGGTCCGATTTACCGAAGCCTATTATGGTCCAGCCTTCCAGTGTCTGCATTATGTCACCGGCATCGACAGTCCTCGCTCCAACATGCCTTCGTCTTACCTCCTCACCGGCGCAAAGCAAATCGAGGAAAGGCCTCACTATTTGCTGATTGATCCTTTCCATATTGTTTAGCAGGTTGGCATCCTTTTTGAGATATCGCTGGTTGTCGGCAAGAAATACCGCATCGGCGACCGAGTAGGCGGATTTAAGGCATGTAGCTGTATTATAGACGCATCTTTCCTCTGAGCTTTCTTCATGCGCAAAGGGGAGGACGATAAGAGCATAAACCGGCTTATCCGGGTATCTTTCCTTCAGCGTATCGCAGATTATGGGCAGTGCTCCCGAGCCTGTGCCGCCGGCAGCACCGGCAGTGAGTAAAAAGGCATCGGTCTCATAAAACCTTGCCCCGGTTCTTATCGCATCGACCACCTTGTCCTTGTCGCTCCTTGCGATCGCCGCGCCAAGCTCGTTTATCTTGCCCACACCATGACCACCGGTCCTTCGACCCCCGATAACTATGCGATGGTGGAAATCGGGCTTTATGGTTTTCAGTCCGGTCAAGTCGACTTGATCGGTATTCACTGCGTAGACGCCGGTGATTATCTGAATATGTCGGCGAGATGCTGCCCTCTTGCCCATTCTGGCAAACTCATCAGCGATCCTACTGCCACACTGTCCTAATCCTATAACAACCAGCCTCATATTCTACCTCCTTTTCAGTGTTTTCCCTCTATTCTGCGAAACTCTATCATAGCGCTACCCCACTGTCAACCCTGTGTACACCTAGCCTGGCAAACTATACGAAGGGTTCTATGAGATTAACCTTTAAGGGAGCGGCGATATGGTATAATAATTAGCCATTTCTCATCATGGGGGTGCCCGATGGAGTTTCGTAAAGAGGTAAAAAGTATGGAAATTCTAAGTCCTCTGGTGCAATTTGAGAGCGAGGTTCAGCTAATTGAATATCGGGAGGACCCCTTGACAGGTTCCCAGAGCAGAATCAATGTGACCAGAGCAGGAAGGGCGAGGCAGGCACAGGGGGGCGAGGTGGAGGTGAAGGAGGTGATCGAGAGGACAAGGGCTGGCTGCTTCTTTTGCCCGGAGAATATTGCGCAGAGAACGCCAAAATTCCCGCCCAAGCTGTTCCCAGAAGGCAGGATAAAAAGGGGGGAATGCTTACTCTTCCCCAATCTATACCCCTTTGCGGAATACCACGC
>SOIC01000140.1 GCA_004377275.1 Dehalococcoidia bacterium | reverse complement strand
ATCTGTCCCTATATCAAGGTGGTTAAGGATAGGGTGGCGGTAATCGAGCCCTGTGGCCTCGCTGAAGGGAAGTGCTATGATTTCTGTCCTCGAACTCCCACTGATATCGCTGCCCTGGATCGAAGGATATTTGGCCATGAGCGCCTTGATTCCTCACTGGGGTCCTATATCTCCATTGAGATGGCGCAGGCAAGGGATAAGAAAATCCGCTCTCGCGCTCAATATGGGGGTGTGGTTTCCGCCCTTATGACCTATGCCATGGACCTGGGAGAGATAGGCGCTGCCGTACTTACCAGGCCCTTCGATGGAGGTCTCATGCCCACATCGGTGGTGGCGGAAGAAAGCTCCCAGGTGCTGGGATGTGCCACATCCAACTATATTGCCTCCGCCACCCTGGCAGGGCTGAATAAGGTGACAAAGCAGCGGAGGGTTTCCATAGGGGTAGTGGGCCTCCCCTGCCAGGTTCTGGCTCTCAGGAAGATGCAGGCTTCAGAACATGAAAACGGGGCAAAGGAAGTAAAGCTCGTCATCGGGCTTTTCTGCACCTGGGCACTGTCCTATCAAGGGTTCTACCAATTCCTGAAGGGAAAGCTCGATCTCTCACATATCAAGAGACTCGACATCCCCCCTCCACCGGCCAACATATTGGTGGTGGATACCGAAAAGGGTGCCATGGAATTTCCGCTGGAGGACATGAGAGTGTTCATCAAGCCTACATGCGGTATCTGCTTTGACATGACCTCCGAGTTCGCCGACATCTCAGTGGGCGTGGTCGAGGGAATGGATGATTGGAACACTTTGATGATTAGAACCCCTGAGGCGGAGAGGCTCATTGAGAAGGCAAGGCAGGAAGGGATAATTGAAACCAAGCCCCTGGATGAGGCACGCCTGGCACATCTACGGGAGGCGTCCCTGCAGAAGAAGAGAAGGGCAATAGACGAAATAGTCAAGCGGACGGGCGATGAGAGAAATCTCTTGTACTTGCTTCTAAGCGAGGAAGAGCGGAGAAAGTTCCTCTAGGAGTTCGAGATGTCAATATTAGCGATAGATCAGCCAGGTCGCAGCGTGCTTATGATGGGCAATGAAGCCATCGCTCGAGGGGCCCTTGAAGCCGGGGTTGACTTCAGCACTGCATATCCGGGCACCCCTTCTTCGGAGATAATGGAGTCCCTGGCCCGGGTGGCGGAGCATTTCGGTTTCTATGCTGAATGGTCCGTAAACGAGATGGTGGCCTTGGAAGCGGCTGCTGCTGCTTCTTTCAGTGGACTGAGGGCTATAGTGGCCATGAAACAGAACGGGGTTAACGTGTGCTCGGATTTCCTGCTGACGGTCAATCTAACCGGGACCAAGGGCGGCCTTGTCTTCGTGGTCGGTGATGACCCCTCAGCTATATCCAGCAGCAACGAACAGGATAGCCGAAACTTCGCCAGGTTTGCCGACCTTCCCCTGCTGGAGCCGGCAACCTTTCAAGAGGCCAAGGATATGACCAGGTGGGCCTTCGAGCTATCGGAGAGGGTGGGTCTGCCCTGCATGATAAGGAGCGTCACCAGGCTATCCCATAGCAGGGGCAATGTCAAGCTCGCTGAGATTCCCCAGAGGAGCAGATCGGCTCGCTTTGAGGGAGGCTACGTCGCCGGGGTCTTCGTTCCGATAAAGCACGCTGAACTGCATCAGAAGCTGGAGCAGGCCAGAGAGGAGTTTGAGGGGTCCGAGTTCAACTGGTACGTCGGCCCGGAGCAGGCGCGGTTCGTCATAGTCACCAGCGGCAGTGGGTGGTTATACTCGCGGGAAGCGGTAGCGGCGCTGGGACTCGACGGGGAGGTGGGGATTCTGAAAATAGGCACCACGTGGCCCCTCCCTGAGAGATTCATCGTTGATCACCTTAAGCAGGTCACTGAGGTACTTATCGTTGAGGAGGTAGATCCCTTCCTGGAGCAAAACATAAAGGTCCTGCTGGCGGAGCAAGCAAAGACGCTGGGTCCTATTGAGGTCTATGGGGCCAGGTCAGGACACCTTCCAGCGTTTGGAGACATAAATCAAGACAAAGTAGCCCGGGCCCTGGCCGACATAAGGGGGCTGGAATACCGCGCCAGGGATGAACAGTATGCCCAGAGGGCAGGTGAGCTGGCGCTAACTTACTTACCCCCCAGGATACCTACCTTCTGCCCTGGTTGCCCCCATCGAGCATCACTGTGGGCAATAAAAGCCGCCCTAAAGCTGGATGGACGGGACGGATTTGTCGCCGGTGACATAGGCTGTTATAGCCTGGGGGTAGGTCCGGCGGGCTTCTGGCAGCTAAAGACCCTTCATTGTATGGGGGCGGGAATAGGGCTGGCCAACGGATTTGGCCAGCTAGGGCAGTTTGCCTTTGACCAACCGGTGGTGGCTGTATGCGGCGACTCCACCTTCTTTCATGCTGCAATTCCAGGACTCATTAATGCCAGGTTCAACAACAGCAATGTTCTAATGGTAGTGCTGGACAATGGCGGAACGGCGATGACCGGATTTCAGCCCCATCCCGGTTCTGGAACCGATGCCCTGGGCAGGCCAGCGCCGGTGGTGGAGATCGAGGCGATATGCAAGGCTATCGGTGTGGAGGTTAGGGTGAGGGATCCTTTCGAGGTGGACCGGGCTATAGAGGAACTTTACGACATGCTTCAGGACGGTGGCGCTAAGGTGATGGTCTTCCGCAGGAAGTGCTTCCTCGTCGAGTCCCGGGAAAAGGCAAGGCCAAGGGTCTTCGTCGACCCGGAAAAGTGCATCGGTGATGAGTGTGGCTGCGCCCGATTCTGCAGCAGAGTCTTCAACTGTCCCGGCATAATCTGGGACCAGGAGGCCAAGAGGGCGAAGATCGACGAGGTTGTGTGCACCGGATGCGGGGTTTGCGCCACGCTCTGCCCACAGGGGGCGATCATCGTTGAAGAGGGATGAAACATGGCTCTAGAGAAGGACCCGCTAAACCTTATCATAACCGGCGTCGGTGGCCAGGGGAATGTCCTGGCTTCGCATATTGTGGCTTCCGCCGGCATAAGGGAGGGGCTCTATGTAACCGTAGGAGAGACATACGGTACGTCCCAGAGAGGGGGTGCCGTGATGAGCCACGTTCGCTTCTCCTTCCAGGCACAGTGCAGCCCCTTAATACCAGAGGGGCAGGCGGACATCGTGGTTGGACTGGAGCCTATGGAAGCGTTGCGCGTCATCACAGATTTCGGCAACCCCAAGACAAAAGTCATCGTCAGTCCCAGACCTATCTACCCCATTGGGGTTCTCTCAGGGCAAGCTAAATATCCACCCGTGGAAGAGGTCTTGGGGAAGCTGGCGGATCTGGTGGACACGGTTCAGGTGGTCAAGACCACTGAGGATGGAGACACACCACTGGCTGCCAATGTGCTTATGATGGGGGCCTTAGCTGGGTCGGGGCTGGTGCCCATTCCAATCGGATCCTTTGAGGAGGCGATGAGAGAGATACTGAGCCCCAGGGATTTGGAGACCAACCTCCGCGCCTTCAGGAAGGGTGTGGAGGCGATAAGAACAGGCTAGCACATCGGCGATATCAGAGGCAAAGGGGGCACAAATGAGGTTCAAGGTGGTGAATGCCAGTCCTCTGGAAAATTCCTATGCCCCGGAGATGCTGCGCAAAATCGGGGCTGAGTATGTGCACAAGGCCTGCTGGTCAGATGACGAGCTCATCGAAACGGCGCACGACGCCGATGGGGTGATCAGCAGCCCGGTTGAGCGCTACCCCCGCAGGGTGATCGAGAATCTGACCAGGTGCAGGGTGATCAGCAACATGGGGGTGGGATATGACACCATAGATGTGGATGCCGCTACGGAGCACGGCATCTGCGTCTGTCATGTCCCCGACTATTGCATGGATGAGGTAGCGGAGCATACCATGGCGCTTATCCTGGCCTGTGCCCGGCAGATCGTGGCGATAAACCGGATAATGAAAGGGGGAAAGCTGATCAGGCTGCAGCCACCATGGGTGGAGGGCCCGGTATTTAAGCTGCGGGGGCAGACCCTGGGGCTGGTCGGCTTCGGCAGGATCCCGCGCACCCTTGTCCGCAAGGCCCAGGGTTTTGGGCTCAAGGTCATCGCCTACGATCCCTTCATCTCCCCCACGAGCGTGGTCGGTTACGATGTGGAAATGGTTGAGAAGCTGGATCAACTGCTTCGGCAGTCAGACTTCGTCTCCGTCCACACTCCCCTTACTGAAGAGACGGCGCATATGTTTGGCCCGAAGCAATTCAAGAGGATGAAGCCCACAGCCTATTTCATTAATACCGCCCGGGGTGGCCTGGTTGACCAGGAAGCGCTTTTGGAAGCCCTCACCGAGGGCTATATCGCAGGGGCAGCGCTGGATGTGATCGATCCAGAGCTCAATTTAGAAAGCCCAATCTTGAAACTGGATAAAGTCATCTACACCGGTCATTCCGGTTACTACTCCGAGACATCGCTCCCGGAGCAACACCGCCGCGTAGTGCAGGATGTAGCCCTGGTACTACAGGGCAAGTGGCCCCGGGGCTGGGCAAACCCTCAGGTTAAGGGTAGATTCATCGCCCGGTGGGGGAAGAGCCAGTAGCGCGCCGGAGAGCAATCCCTGCGTTAAATTACCTGACCCATAATATCCAAGAGATTACTTCGCCCCCCGAGGTCGAGGCCGACGCTTCGGCCCAGGTCAGCCGGCGCTTCGACCGAAATCGGGGTCAGAATAACGGAGGGATGGGTCAGGATTAATGGACTGGACGAGTTCAACTTGTTGAAAAGCCTAATCGCTAATGGTATTCTGTGCAAGCAGCATTTAATTGAGGTCGAGTAGAATTGAACTGATGGTGGTTTGCCTTTAAGTACTTATATAAAATAATTTCATGGTTATTGGGGGGAAATGATACATCATGGAAGCAATGGAAAGGTTATCGAAATGTGTCCAGGAAAGGCCTGCCGAGTTAAAAAGGTTGAGGGATGGTGGAATTAAAGTTATAGGTATTGTCGGGCTCGGTTACGTACCGGAGGAGCTAATCTACGCTTCAGCAGCGATCCCACAACGTCTTATTAAGGGTGGCCAGCGTGAAGCTATAGATGATTCACGTGAGTATTGTCACGGCAGCTTCTCCACTTTTCATAAAGCACAGATTGGATATTTATTGAGCGGAAAAGAGCCGGTTTATAATTCCTTAGACTATTTAGTAGTAGAATCCGGCGACTGGAACTCCGAGATGGTCGGCATGTACGTTTATTTTTATAGGAAACTCCCGACGACATGGCTGGGTGTTCCAGGAAACCCGGAGTTTGATGGAGCCCTTTCATACTACATTACGGGACTGGGGAGGTTGAGGGATAGGCTGGAAGAGCTAACCGGAAGCAAAGCTTCCGAGGAAAAGCTGAGAGAATACATTACCCTGTACAATGAGATGAGGGATCTGCTTAAGAATATAAGCTATTTGAGAAAGCACCCTTCTCCACCAATAGGTGGACTCGATTTTATAAAATTGAATCACTACTCATTTTATTGCGAGCCTCATAAATATGTGGATGGGTTAAAATCGGTCTACGCGGAATTAAAGGGCAGCGAGGGTGAATATCCTGCAGACGCCCCCCGTATCGCAATATTTGGATGTCCCATAGCTCAAAGTGACTATGTACTGCCAAGGCTGATAGAGGATGCAGGTGGAGTAATAGTCACTGAGGAGTTGAGTGGCGGTATAAGGCATTATGAGGCGAATACAAAGGTCCACGGGGACATGATGGGAAATCTAGCCCACAGATACTATTTGGGAAGAGCTAGAGATGTATACAAATATCCATGGGGAGATGAATTGCCCTCCATGTTTACCAGACTGGTGGATGATTACCATGTCGATGGGGTTATTTGGTATCAACTGATGTACATGGTGGGTAATTCTATGTTGGGGTATGTGGTGAGCAAGAGGATGAAGGAAAAGGGTATCCCGATGATGACGATCCAGTCAGAGTATGATCTGCAGGGAAGGCTGGAGTCCAATAAGACTCGTATCGAGACATTCATTGAGGTGGTAAAACAGTATAGGAAGAGGCGATAAAAATGGATGAGTATGATGAGCTATTGAAGTTATGCGGTTTTCAGCCTGGTGAGGCAAGGGAGTATAAACCTACCCTGAAAAAGGGCCTAGATAAACTATTGGTAACCCAGGATGATGTGAAATTTGCAGTGAAAGAAAGGCTGCCCAAGTGTTGGAGCCTGCACCTTGAAGGGATGCGAAAGATACTGGGTTGCTGGTTGAGGGAATATATCCGTATCGCGGTACCCACCCCGGAGGAGACAAGGATATGCCATACATACTTTCCTCAGCCCGGTATGGCGTATCTGCATCCGATAAAGCTAGCTGATCCCACTATCCAGGTAAGCATACCTGACTTCATAGCCAGTTTCGTCGGAGCCGCTTTTTTTAATGTTGGCTGGAAATATGTGGAGGCAGCGGAAAGGGAAGGGTGTGCCATCGAGCAGATCGGCTGTTCTCTAAACAAGATAAGATATGGGCTGCACGTTCTGGGGATAGTCCCCTGCGTCGATGCCAGCATAGGATTTCACTCGCTTTGCGATGACGCTGCTTTGAGCGACCAATTAATTCATGAATGGGACGGCACCAAAATATGGACTCCTTATAGGGTAAGGGATATCCCTTTCGATGGGGACCCATTTGAAGAGATAAATATTAAGTATTTTGCCGCTTCACTGGAAGATGGACATCGCAAAGCGGAGGAATGGTTGGGCATTGAGATCACGCCTGAACATAAAAATGAGGCGGTAGAGCTTCTGGTGGAATTAAGCATAAAGACATTTGTGCCGCTTTTAGAGTTTATGAAGGCAGATCCAGCGCCGTTAAATGCCAATGACCTGGCCTATGCATTATTACCCATCGCCATGGCAATGGATACCGGATATGACTATACCTTTAAAGCACACGAAATCCTTCAGCAGGAATTAAGGACGATGGTTGATGAGGGGAAAGGGGTGGTGCCGAAAGGAACACCAAGGGTTTCCTGGCGAATTCTTCATCCATGGGGATGCCCATGGTTGGTTCCAATGTGTCACGAACTGGGAATATCGGCCGACTTTGAGGAGGGATTTTTACTGGGGGAGATGCAGCTTAATAAATCTATGGAAATCCAGATGGGGGCCACAGACCTCTACGTGATGATGGCGCAAATCCTTGCTATGGTGAGTGTATTGGGCACCAGCATCGAATATATGTTCCGCTCCCACAGGGACCACATCAGGGATTATAAAATTGATGGCCTTATCTCCACCGGCTATAGGCCCTGTCGCACTTTGGAAGGGCATTCACTTATCCTGGCAAGGATGATAGAGGATAGGATCGGTATACCTTGCATTACCCCGGATGTAGATATATATATAGACAGAGGGGATTTTCCCAAAGAGAGGATGAGGACACTCCTCGAGACCTTCGCCGATGTGGTGAAGCGGTCTAAAGTGCAAAGGTCTGAACAGGGGTAGAACGATGATAGCGTTAGACGAAAACGCCGAGGATTACTTTAAAAGAATCCTTGCCATGCTTCCCACCGACCACGTCAAATTGGTAAAGGAAAGATTTGATGATATGGCGGAAACTCTCTTGAAGGGATATATAGAGGAATCACAAGCGATAGAAAAAATAAATCTAAGCCAGTGCAAAGGGTTAATTGCAAGCTTGGCAGAACAAGTGCCTCCTAATATAAAAGATGAAATATTGGAAGCGATAAAGGGAAAATGATCTTCGCCGGGGTGGATGTAGGTGCGGCAACTGCCAAGACGGTTATCCTCAGCGATGATCGCGTATTGGGCTACTCCATAGTCCCCACCGGTTACGATGTTAAGTTGGCCGCCCAGCAGGTAACCATCGAGGCCATAGGACGGGCGGGCATTTCAAAGTCTTTAGATGAACTGGATTATGTCATCTCCACCGGCTACGCGCGGAATGCGGTCGCCTTCGCTGATAAATCAACCACTGAGATAATCTGTCATGCCAAAGGTGCACATTTCATGATACCGGAGACCAGGACGATTATCGATATCGGTGGCCAGGACAGCAAAGCCATTGAGGTGGATGAGGAGGGAAACGTGAGGGATTTCGTTATGAATGATAAGTGTGCTGCCGGTACCGGCAGATTCTTAGAGGTAATGGCCGATGTTTTACAGGTGGGCTCTGTCGGCAACATGGGCCCACTTTCGCTTAAGAGCGAAAATCCGTGCCAGATAAGCAGCACCTGCACTATATTTGCAGAGTCAGAGGTTGTCTCACTCAGGGCTGAGGGGAAGAGTAGGGAGGATCTCATCGCTGGGGTACATGAAGCTATTGCATCACGGGTTGCAGCGATGGCAAAGCGGCTCAGGATTACCCCCAAAGTGATCTTCACCGGCGGAGTGGCAAAAAACGTGGGGGTAAAAATGGCTTTGGAAAAGGAGTTTGGTATGGATATCATGGTGCCTGAGGAACCACAAATTATAGGAGCGCTGGGGGCTGCCTTACTTGCTGCATCGGCTACTTGAAGCGATAAAAGGTAGAATGAGGGCTAAGGATAAACCGCTGGCTCGCCTGTGCCTGTTTTATTTGTGATTTTGACCAATTTTACCTAAAATCCCTAAAACGGGTTTTTTGCTACCTATATGCTAAAGGGGCGCGGTAATAGGTATAATTGTGCCGCTACTTATCAGCCTGCCGGATGCGCTTATCTTAAGTCCTCTTGATGTATGGATAAGATACCGATGGTGATGGTACTCAGATAGATGGGTAACACCGTACCGCTATTGTGAAGTGCTCTCTAATAGTTATGCTGAAGTCCATCACCTGGGACGAGGCTTCTGTACAAATCAGGGTCACTGTGACAAAAGAAAATCACTGCACTTAGGGATTGAATTACTCTCACGGCGACAATGGGCTAGCCTTGGTGCATTATTCATGCACTTTATGAGCACGGGGCTTGCTTTTTTTAACCGTCAGCATATATAATATCTATACTTTATCGGGATGGGGGTATTAAATGAGCGTGGATGAAAGGTACGACATTGTTATTGCAGGTGGTGGCTTCAACGGGGTCACAACGGCAGCCTACCTCGCCAAGTGCGGGCTGAGCGTCTGCGTGCTGGAGGAGAGGATCGAGTGCGGTGGCGCGTGTGAGAGCACTGAGCCCATAGCCGGGGTGCGTATTAATCCCCATGCCATGCTAATGTACGGCGCACCGGCCCCCGGCTTCGAGCAGTTAGAGCTGTGGAAGTACGGCTTCCGCATGGACTGGAATCCCCTCTTGCAGGATCTAACCAAGCAGGTGGGCAGGGGTGCTAATACCACCGAGGGGATGCTGCCAATGAGCGAAAAGGACATAATGGGCTTTGCCAGGATAACCGGCATGCTCGGCGATCCCCCCTTTTTAATGGAGCTGCTGCGCGCTACCCTATGGTGCCCGCCACACCCCCCGGAGGTGGAGGTGAATGCGGATACCATCCCCTTTATGCAGGTCTACAAGAAGCACGACCCTGGCATGTGGACCGAGGAGCTCCTCGAGATGACCCTGTTTGACCTCATGGACGAGTACCTTGAGACTGAGCACATGAAGGTACAGCAAGCGATGATATGCTGGTACTCGGGGTCCGCCGCTCACTGGGAGGGAATGGCCATACCTACTCTCGCATATAATATAACCCTCACGTTAGCTGGAAAAGTCAGTGTTCCTCGCGGGAGCATGCATGCCTATCTCCACTCCATCTTTCGCTGTGCCGTCGACCATGGTGCAGTGTTCCGCACCTGCTGCCCTGTTGATGAGATCATCGTCAGCAACGGGCGGGCGGTGGGGGTGCGCCTCAGGGACGATGCCGCCACGGCGGAGAAGACCATCTGGGCGGACAAGGCGGTGATCAGCGATGTTGACCTCAAGCAGACCTTCAACAAGCTCATCGGGCCGCAGCACGTGGACAAAAGCCTCCTGCAGCGCGTCAATGACATAAGTCTCAAGGGGGGGAGCATCTATGTTTCCCACATCCTCACCCGTGAGCGGCTCCGCTCCCGCCCCCAGTTCCACAGCGAGCTTATGGGAGACGAGGCCGGGCTTGGGCCCTACCCCTGCGACTCGCGGGAGATCTACTTTGAGCATGTAGCGGATGTGGATAGTCATAAAGGCAACCCCACTGTGCCACCGGAGAGGCTGATGTGGTTGGGAACCCCCACCAATAGGTTCAACGTCCACCATCCGCAATGCACCCGCCCCGATCAATATATTATATCTCCTTTCTATGTCCTTGTTCCTCCGCCAGAGTATCACGTGGAGAGTCCAGATGCCATAGACAAGAAAAAGGAGGAGCTGAACGCTTACATGCGCCAGGCCTTCAGCCAGGTGATAGAGAACCTCGATTCGGACAACATCGTTTACCACTGGGCCAACACCCCTTATGAATCGGAGTTTCGCAACACCGGTCTCATCGGTGGTACCTACTGCGGCACCCGCCAATGCGATGATCAGTGGTGGACCCAGCGTCCCCTGCCCGAGATGGCGCGCTACCGTACCCCCATCGACGGGCTATACCTGTGCCATCAGACTGCGGCCTATCCAGGCGGGCTGTGTCTGATGGCTAACACCTACAACCTCATGCACAGCCTCATCGAGGACGGGCTTGCCGAGCCTGGTGAATGGTGGTACCCGTCGCCATGGTACATACCGGAGAAAGGCAAGATATCGGCGGTGCCCCGTGAGGGTAAAGTAGCAGCGTAGCAGATAATCGCAGTCTCAGCCTGAGATAGAATGATAGCCCCCACTGCAGAAGGCAGCGGGGGCTATTTTTAGATTCAAGGAGGTAATCACTGATGAGCAGATTCCTTTTCACTGCCCTATTTTCGAACGATCTCGGCCTGCCCAATCGCACCGTGCCGATTGCTTTGGAGCTGGTCAAGCGAGGGCATGAGGTGGCCTTCTGCAATCCGGAGGAGGCACCCCAGAAGCTGATCGCTGAAGCCGGGCTGCGGAACCTTGAATTCAGACCGAGGGCCGTACCGACGGTGATACCTCCCTTTACGCAGCAGATCCGGAACATGGACCACTTCTATGCCGCCTATGGATATCAGGATGAGGACTACCTTCGTGTCGACTGCGAAGGCATAATGGCAGTCGTGGCAGATTACGCTCCAGATGTCGTCGTAGACTCCTGGAATCTGAGCGGCTGCATCGCCGCTAGGGCGCTGCGGAAGCCACTCGTGTCGATCATTCAGGGCGATATGTATCCGGGCAGTCGGGGTTTCATCTGGTGGGAAGAGCCAACGAAGGATGTTCCCACGCCTGTTCCAGTTGTGAATCGAGTGCTGGCGGACTATGGTGTTCAACCTATTGTTAAGACAGAGGATCTGCATAAGGGGGATTTGACACTGGTTGCTGGAACGCCAGATACCGATCCGCTTCCGGAAGGGGCGGACGCAGTGTACGTAGGACCAATTCTGTGGCAGAAGCTGGGCGCAAAGCTGCCAGATTACGTCGACGCCCTGGACCCGGGGAGACTGGTCATCTGGGTGTATACAGGGAATCCTCGCTATTTTGAGCCCTTCGTTACCTGGGGCGATTCCATAGTCGTTTTGCGAGCCTGTATAGCAGCTCTAGCGGAGGAGGATATGCAGGTTGTTGTGACCACGGGGTATCATGACTTGCCCGTCGAATCGGCTTCGCTTCCGGCCAATTTCCATTATGAGTCCTATGTACCCGGCATCGCCATGGCAGAGAGGAGCGATCTGATGATCCACCACGGCGGGCATGGCGCCAGCCTTACCGGGCCTTACACCGGCACACCCGCCGTTATTATTCCTACCTTCTCAGAGCGGGAGAGCAATGCCCGAAGGATCGCTGCTCTGGGGGCAGCGGACTTCATCGTACCGACGGAGGACGAAACAGCAGAGAAGCACGTGTCGGTGGAGGAAATACGGGCGAAGGTAAGGCAGGTGCTGTCAAACCGTTCTTATGCCGAAAGTGCCCGACGCCTCGGTGAGAAGATGCGGAGTTATGGTGGAGCTTCGGATGCGGCTAGTCTCATCGCCGACTTCGCCGCGCGGGTGTGACCGAGACGAAGGCGATAGTGTACAGCATAGTACCCGTAGCCATGGCACATAGCGGAGCGGGGCAAGAGGTCAGCGGTACCGGTTAGTAGATAGGAAAAATCTTCAACGGTGATAGAAGGCAAGCCCCTGCTGTGATAAGGCAGCGGGGGCTTTTTATGTTAACCGGCGGCGCCTCTCCTCAAGGTAAGCGCTGCCAGGATGGATATAACCACGGCGAAAGCGGCCAGTATCCCCATCTCATAGCCCACATCCAACAGGCTCTGGCCCTGGCGCATGAGGTCTGACATTCCGTCCACCGCGTATCTTAACGGGAGAAAGTTCGCTATCTCTTGAAGGACCGTATGCATCTTTTCCACCGGCCAGATGACCCCAGAGAGGAAAATCTGAGGGAATATGATCAGGGGGATGAACTGAACCATCTGGAACTCGTTACGGGCAAATGCGGAGGTAAAGATGCCCAGATTAACACCAACAGTGACCACCACCATTTGGAATACGCAGATCCGCCACAAAGCCCCTTGGGCGTAATATGCATCTAGCACGTATATAGTAAATATGACCACGACTAGGGTTTGAATCAGCGCTAAAACAAAGAAGCCGAGCAGATAGCCGACCACCATATCCAGGCGCGACACCGGCGATGCCATCATGCGCTCCATGGTGCCCTGAGAGCGTTCCCGGAGGAAGCTGATGCCGGTAAGCAGGAAACTGAAGAATAGCCCCATGGTTGCCAGCAGTGGCGGGTAGGCATAGTCCAGAACATGGCTTTCCTCTGGAAAGCTGTAGCGGACGAGGGTCATTATCACCATTGGCACGATCAGGATCAGCGCTATAGTCCGGCGGTCGCGGACTAGCTGGCGCACTACCCTGGCAGCAATGGTCACGGCATTACTTGGAATCATTACCCTTTTCCCTGTAGCGGACAAAATAGAGGAAGGCGTCTTCCAGGGTCGCTTCAG
>SOIC01000120.1 GCA_004377275.1 Dehalococcoidia bacterium | reverse complement strand
GGGAGTTTGAACCTTCGAAGTTCACAGTCCCCTGCTGTTACTGTTGTCGCATATACTCTTATCAGTACTTCATTGTCCTTGGGAGTAGGTTTTTCTACCTCTTTGAGCTGAAGAACATCCGGTGGTCCGTATCTTGTCCATACAATCGCTTTCATGAGTTTCCTTCTTCTAACCGGAATGTCCCATATTAATGAATGTGGCAATGTTATATCCTTGCTTGCCACCTGTCAAGACCTCAAGAATGTTAGGTATGGGAAAAGGCTATCAGACTCAAAGATGCGGGCTGGCCGGATGCGGACCAGGTCACACCGACAGCGCATACCGACGATAACGGGCCGACGGACGGAGGGGGTTTCTACGGCTGCGCCATAAAACATCCTAAACCGTTGCGCAGCCGTTGCATAGGCGGGGTCGTCAGGCAGCGCTGCCGAAGCCGCAAGCCCCCGGGCCATAGGCCGCTCGGGCAAGGCAAGGCTACGCTGCCTCAAAGGGGGAACTAGGCTGTTACTAATGGGGACTACCCGAGAATGGGTGGCCCCACTTTTTAGTGATCTACTCACGTTCAAACTGAAGCTATGTTTTTGCTAATAATTTGCTAATGGACGAAATATAACAGGTCGTTACTAAACGATACTTTACGTACAAAATGCCTTTTGCTCAATTAACACAAATGTTCTAGTTCGTACGTAAAATAACGAGGGGGGACACTACACTTGAGTTCCGAAGACCGATGCTCTTATCCGCTGAGCTACGGGCGCTTTTTCGTACTATGTGTGATTTTTAAGTAGCAGCGCCACCTGCCACTAAGCTTTAGAAATATAAGATTAGCCCAGTTCGAAAAAAGGGTG
The DNA here is from genome assembly GCA_004377275.1 of Dehalococcoidia bacterium. GTDB lineage: Bacteria > Chloroflexota > Dehalococcoidia > E44-bin15 > E44-bin15 > E29-bin15. The sequence goes on along the minus strand of SOIC01000120.1, from coordinate 12,219 downwards.
AGCGGAGGGATTTGAACCCTCGATCTCCAGGGCCACAACCTGGCGCCTTAACCACTAGGCTACGCCCACCACCTGATACCATTTTAGCATAACCGCCCCGTATCTACCATATTGACAGAAGCCAACTCTAATATGGGGTCGAATTGCCTGGATAAACCCTAGCTTTTCTCGAGAGTAATCAACTACTAATTACCCTTGCCCGTCTCTCCATCGCTTCGCCTTGATATTTCCTCAGCCAGGATGGGAAGCAGTCTGTCATAGGTGGCATCGAGGGCTTCTGGGATCAGCCTCGTCTCCGCTAGTATAGACATGAAATTTACATCCCCCTGCCACCTGGGCACCACATGCATATGAAGGTGGTCGGCGATGCCCGCCCCGGCAATTTTTCCCAGGTTCATACCAATGTTAAAGCCCTCTGGCGATAGAGCTCTCTTTAGCGTCGCGACGCTCGCCTGCGTGAAGGCGACCATTTCATAGAGAGATCTACCATCCAACCGTTCGATGCTTGCCTCATGCCGGTAGGGGGCGATCATCAGGTGACCGCTGGTGTAGGGAAAAAGATTGAGTAATATGTAGCAGGTAGCGCCCCGATAGAGGATATAGTTTTCTCGATCCTTCTCCACAGGCTCCTGCTTTTTGATGCAAAGCAGACACCCTGAAGCTTTTTCACCCAAAACATACTCCCCTCGCCAGGGTGTCCATAGGATCTTCACTGACCATCCATCATTGCCTGAGTTTGAATTAAACGTAATGTAAGTCGATTCTAACACACAATCATTTTCCATTCAACGTAACGTACTCGTTCATGTGACTAGTGACACATCGCCCTAATTTCACCCTGACCCCGATCTATCGGGGGATTGGTATAAAGGATACTACAGAGACTTCGCGGAGCTTACACTGAACGAGATTTTTCGGTCGCTTTGCTCCCTCAGAATGACAGAGCGCGATGGGCTCAGCATGACTGGGTAGTGTTATTCGCCATCTGCGACCTTTCGCAGAATAGCCGTTGTGCTGTGTCACCGGTCTATCTGAGCGTGATAACGTTATAGGGAGTTTGTGTGCTATAATAAGGGCGAAATTCTTCAAGGAGAGCTGGGTTGTATGACACGATAATAGTGGGCGCCGGTCCTACGGGAAGCTATATCGCTCACCGCTTGGCGAGTTTAGGGCATAAGGTAGTAGTTTTTGAGGAGCACGAGCGGATCGGTGAGCCAGTGCAATGCACCGGGATTGTAGGCGCGGAGTGCCTTGAGCACTTCCCTCTCTTCGATGGCACGGTATTAGGAGAGGTAAGCTCAGCCAGGCTATTCAGCCCCTCACGTAAGGAGATAAGGCTGTGGCGGGAGAGCGTTCAAGCGTATATTGTCGATCGCGCCGCCTTCGACCGCTCTCTCGCCGAGAAAGCTCAAGAGCAGGGTGCCCACTACCTTCCCGGTAGCAGAGTGAAGGACATCGCACTTTTGAATGACCGTGTTATGGTAGAAACGGATGGTCAGGAAACCTGCGAGGCCAAGACCGCAGTAATTGCCAGCGGATTTGATTCCCGAATTCCCCAGAAGCTAGGTTTGGGAAGGGTGGGCGACCTTGTCATAGGGGCCCAGGCTGAGGTGAGCATCGATGGCCACAGCGAGTTAGAGGTTTATTTTGATCATGGGGTGGCTCCGGGGTTTTTTGCCTGGTTTGTACCCACCGTTCCAAAACGGGCACTTGTTGGACTCTTCTCCCGGAGAAAACCGGGCAGGCATCTAAGGATGCTTCTAGCCACGCTGTTTCAACAGGGCAGGATAGCTTCACCAGAGGCTAAGATCACCTATAGAGGCATTCCGCTGAAGCCACTGCCCAAAACATATCGAGAAAGGGTGATCGTAGTGGGCGATGCCGCAGGGCAAGTGAAACCTACCACCGGCGGCGGGGTATATTATGGCCTACTATGCGCTGAGATGGCCACCGATACCCTGCAACAGGCGCTCGCCACCGATACCTTCTCCGAAAAGCTCTTCTCTGGCTATCAAGAGGCATGGCAGGAGAAGATCGGGTGGGAGCTGCGGATCGGCTACTTCGCGCGCTGCCTCTACGAGAGGCTTACTGATCGCCAGATCGATTACCTATTTCATCTCACTGCATCAAAGGGAATCCATGAATCGCTGCTCCAGTCGCCTGATCTATCCTTTGACTGGCATGGCAAAGCCATCCTAAAGGGTCTAAAGTATCTCGGGCCCTAGCGTCACCTTTTTAATCAGGGAGGGAAAGTTTGAAGATCCTGGTCACCGGAGGTGCTGGTTTTATCGGGTCCCACCTAGTTGATGCCTTAGTTGAGCGGGGTGACGAGGTGGTGGTAGTCGATAACCTATCTACGGGATGCCGCGAGAATGTTAACCCACAAAGCAAGCTCTATGAGCTGAGCATCGGTGATCCCGGGCTAACGGAGATCTTCGAACGGGAAAGGCCGGATATCGTCAGCCATCACGCCGCCCAAATAGACCTCAGGAGATCGGTTAACGAGCCGCTGTTTGATGCCCAGGAAAACATTCTAGGCAGCCTCAATGTCATCGTTAATTCGGTTCGCTATGGGGTGAGAAAATTTATCTATGCCTCATCCGGTGGGGCAGTCTATGGCGAGCCTCAATATTTGCCCGTCGACGAAAATCACCCGATTAATCCTACCTCCCAATACGGGGTTTCAAAGCACACCGTGGAACACTACATCCACTTGTATGCCCTTCAGCATGGGCTCAATTATGTGGTGCTCAGATACCCCAATGTTTATGGTCCCAGGCAGAACCCCCTTGGCGAGGCTGGCGTTGTCGCTATCTTCGCTCGTCAGATGCTGGGGGGAGAACGCCCCACCATCTTCGGCTCTGGGGATAAGGCTCGCGACTATACCCATGTCTCCGATGTGGTGTCAGCGAATCTCTTAGCCATGGAGCAGGGGAAAAACGCTATTTGCAATATAGGCACCGGAGTGGAGACCTCAGACCAGGAGATCTTCGATGCCCTCGCTGAGGCACTTGGCTACGATGGCTCTCCACTCTATACTTCAGTTCGCCCCGGGGAGATTCAACGGATATGCCTCGACTGGAGCAAGGCGGAGCGGGAGCTGGGCTGGCGCCCCCAGCTCTCCCTGAAGGAAGGGATAGCGAAAACGGTGGCCTATTTTAAGGCGCAAGAGCGATCGTGATCACCACGTCACTTAGAAGGCCTGTAGGTAGAGAAGGCGCAGCTTAGCTTAAACAGATTGACTTATGTATGGAGCGCCATAACAAGCAGTGCCTTGAGATATGCAGCATACCTGGAATTGCGGCAGGTCTGATGAGTTCAAAGCCATAGATATTCCACCAACCCGTGTTGTAATCATTGGCGCGATAGCGTGAAGAGACGATAGAGCAACTCTGCGTAGCGGATGATGGGATTCGGACCCACGGCCCATCACTTAGGAATTACCGAGAAAATTCCTCGTGTCTGGAGGAGAGCAAAACCTGATTTCAAAGCCTTAACTTGGTGTCTTTTTCGCTCCTGAATTCCTGCTAGTCAAAGACTCATCACCAGAACCCTCGACTATGCTATCGCAGTGATTGGTTAGCTAAGCAGGTTTATCCTTTCCGATTTCCCATCCTTATCAATATGCTCGATGACGATGGGCAAACCCCTCTTCCCACCCAGGCTTACTTTGGTCCGGGCAAGCTCAAGCAAATCTATCGGATCAACACATCCCTCGGGTGGATTGACTCCATATTCCTTCACTTTTCCCGTGGCCATAAGAATTGCCCCAAGCGCCGCAGGAACTCCTGTGCCTTCGCCCATTCCCTGTCCTCTGGAGGACAGGGAGAAAACGTAGGTGCTTTTTTCCCCATTCTTATAGCCTTTTACCACTATTTTCAGGCAGCCCATGGGTTCACTAGGCCCAGCCTCCTCCATCAATCTCTGCCTTTGCGAAAGTATGAAGGCTACTGCAAATTCAAGGGGGACAATCTTGTGGCCTTGAACCACAATCGGCTCCTCACCCGTGACGCCCAGCCTTACCACTCCTTTTATAAGTTCCGCGTAGGCCGGCGGCAACACCAGTCCGAGGTTTGTAACTCTCTTTACGCCCTTCAAGTACCTTGGTAGCGTTATCGTTTCTGGATGCGGATAGGCATAAACGTTGTATGTACCTACATCGCGAAACTCAACCTCTTCTTCTAACGATTTCCCGCTTTCCTCAAAGAGTCTGACCGTTGTGAATTTGCCATCGAGGAACATCGGGATGTCCATTTTCATGGAGTGGATTCTATGCTTCACTACCGCCGGTCCTTCCACCTTTTCACCGCCGTGGGCATGGTATATGTCGACCGCCTCAACACGCTCAAGCAACGAATCAGCGCAGAATCTGACCAGCACGTTTGCCACACCGGGGGAACTGCCCATTCCGACTAGTGCTGAAATGCCGGCTTTCCTCGCATCCCCATCCATGGCGAGGAGTTTCTCGGTGGCATCAAAATCGTCGCAGACATCGACATAGTTGACTTTGGACTCGATAACTGCCTTCATTATGATGGGTCCGTACTTATAGAAAGGGCCAACACAGTTTAGAACAACCGATGAGCCGACAATAGCGTTACTTATGCTCCGAGGACTTGCCGCATCAAGTTTAACCGCTGAAACATTACCTGTTCCCAGCCTCTCTACCATTCTCCTCGCCTGTGCGATCTCAATGTCAGCAATCACCACTTCAGAGAATACATCGCTCGAAACGAGCGTTTCAGCGGCGATACTGCCGACCACTCCACACCCTCCCAATACAGTAACCTTTGACATTACGCTCTCATTTCCCGCCTAAAACGTAATGCCTTTGCCAAACGGGTCAGCCCACTGCTTCAATACAATCTCCAACTCCGGGTACTCCTTCGCATACTCTTCTAAGGGAATTCCCTGCAATGTCGCTTCAATAGCCTGTCGGAATGCTTTCCCCCCGGCAATTGGACCTTGTGGATGGGCATGAATCCCGCCCCCTGAACCTATCACGATGTCGGTTCCAAGGTCCCCTACTACTTTCGGAACCATAGATGGTGTGATTCCACCGGATGGCATGGGGAAGGTCGGTTTTAGTTGGTACAGTGGGAACGTCAGATTCTTGGCAACATTCTTGAATTTGTCTGGAATTACTGGAGCCTTCCCGTAGGGTGCAGGTATGACAACCACATCAGCCCCGGCAAGGCGCGGTAACTTCCCCAGCACAATGTGAGAACTCATGCCATGTAAAGGTGACATATACATAGCGCCGGCAATGTCCATATGGGCAAGAATAGGCACGTTTATGTTGGGATCCTCTGCCAGAGCCTGCATAACGGGCAATCCAACAGCCAGGTAATTAATCATCAGCGCATTGCATCCCAAATCCACCGCTCGCTTGGCATTGTCGAAAACCTTTGGCAATTTGTCCGTTATGTTCACAGTGTACAGCGTGTGTTCACCTGTTTCCTCGTATACCTGTTTCTCGATCTCCATGTATCGTTTGACTCGACCCTCTACAGAATTGAATGAAGCATCGGCTATCAATTCATCATCCTTGATGATGTCGCACCCCCCCATAGCGGCTTGTCTGAACAGGTCTGCTCCAACCTCCAGGGGATAACCTGTGCATGGCTTTATCATGTTGTTGAGCAAGGGTCGTTTCGGGATTCCCAGGATTTCTCTAACGCCTGCGATGCCAAATTTCGGTCCCTTGAAACCTGCGACATATTTCTCGGGGAATCGGATGTCCAGCAGCTTGATATTCCCACCCATTGAAATGTTCCCCACCACAGATGTCAAAAGCATTGGTATCTGTGCGCCTATGTTAACCTCGGGATAGGCTACTTGGATAACCCAGTTCCTGGTTTCCACAGATGGAGGCACGCTAAACTCGTAATCCGGCAACTCATACACGCCCAGCACCTTAGCAATGTGACGTCGGCGCACTTCCGGGGTCTCGCCTGGAACGGCTACCCAGGTGCCTGTGCTCTGCTCGACAGCAAGAGCCATAGATAGCAACGGGATAGGGACTTCTGCCGGGAAAGAAGCCAGATAGGTAGCGATAAGGTATTCATCGTAATCCACTCCATCAGGCAATGCCAAAGGGAGCCCCAGGATTTCCTCCGTATTCACTTAGACACCTCCTTGAACAAGCGTGCTTCGTCCAACCTCTTCTCGTTTAGTCGTCTGTAGAAACGTCGCAGGCTTCCGTATGCTTCCTGGTATGAATGGAAAAGTGAATCGTAGATCCGGCGGTTTTCCTCTTGTGGCTCAAAGACCCTCTCTACCCTCACCACGTTCTTCAGAGCCTCGAAACTGGGATATATACCGAGACCTACTGCTGCTATTAGCGCTGCCCCCACCGCTCCTGCTTCCTGAGGGTCACGGACAGCCTCAACCTTCTTTTGGGTCACATCTGCTAGAATCTGCATCCAGGGTTCGCTCCTCGCCCCTCCACCTATGACCCGTAGCCTTGGAAGGGGAAACTTGAATTGTTTCTCTACTATTTCCACGATCCATCTAATGTTATAGGCCACGCCCTCGTAGACAGCACGGAGTAAATGCTCGCGGGTATGGTCAGCACTCAGATTTAGAAAGCTAGAGCGAACGTTACAATCCCCTATGGGAGCTCTCTCCCCATACATCCATGGCGTGAAGATCAAATAGTCAGAACCGGGGGGGATCTCGGCAACTTTCTCGTCCATAAAGGCATATATGTCAGGAATCTTGGCATCCATTTTCTCTGACGTGTACAGCTCATCACCTATCCATTGAAGACAAGCCCCGGCAGTTTCAGTTTCAGCAAACAAGAACGCCTTGTTTGGGTCTGCAGAATGTATCGTCGCTGCTCCGCATTTGCCCCGCGGTGTACGTTCTGTGACCACTGCTACCCATCCAGATGTGCCAAGATAGACGTGCCCTTCACTTTCACCAACCGCGCCGGATCCAACAGCAGCACAGGGAGCATCTCCTGCGCCAGCCATGACCGGCGTCCCTTCCAGCAGCCCAAACTCACTGGCTGCCTCTCTCGACAGAACTCCAACCTGATCAATGGACCGCACCAGGGGGGGGAACTTCTCCGGGTCAAGCCCAACATAACGGAAGATGCCATTGAGCCACGTCTTCTTCTTGAGGTTAATTCCAAAGACAGACGCGCCTGTCCACTCCATAACCATGTTGCCGGTGCTCCGATAAACAAGGTAGCCATTGACATCAAGGAAACAACTCATCTTGTGGTATGTATCGGGCTCTTCCGCTTTGAGCCAGAGCAATTTAGGTATGCCATCCTTTCCACACAAAGTGGCGCCTGCAAACAATGCAAAGACACGAGCGTTAATGAACTTTCTCATCACCCTCTGTGCCTGCCTACATGCCCTGTTGTCAAGCCAGATTATTGCGCGCCTGAGCAGCATCCCTTCTGAATCCATCGGCACAATGCCGAGCATCTGCGTGCTATATGTAACGCACAACACATCACTTGGGGACACACCCGCCTCTTCCAGAAGACGCTTAGTGGTTCGCGTTACCGCTTTCCACCAATCCTCGGGCTCCTGCTCAGCCCAATCAGCTTTCGGATAGTAGACCCGGTAAGGCTCGGAGCATTTGCCATGCACCTGTCCTTCCATGTCTACTAGAACTGCCTTGTTCACGCTCGTCCCCACATCATGGGCGATTATATACTTAGCCATTCGCCTCCGCTCCTGCCACATTATGCTACAAATGGAGCTTTCCGCACAATAGCACCACTCATTGCTAAATGCAACTTTACTCTTCACCCATGTCATCAAACTTGTCGGTTACCTGATACCCCCACAGCACTTAACGCCTCCGATCCTTCATATCGATCGGGCCTTTGAAAGACCAGACTGAACTCAAGCTGCCGCAGGTAGCACAAGCCCCGGTGAATGAACCGGGAAGAGCAGGCGGTCGTGCCTAAGACGAAGTCATCTTTCTCTATAAGCAACGTGCGGAAGCCGCAGAGGGCAGCATCTCGGGCAATACCTGCGACGATGATACCCCCTCTTACCACGATGAGGTCGAAGGTCTCCGATGCAAACGGCATCGAAGTCCCTCTTAATAGTGCTTGACGTTATCTCAGCCATCGTTTAGAGCGCCTCAGAGCCCTGTGCCAACCCCGGTAAAGAGCTTCCCGTCTTTCCCGCTCCGCAGCAGGTATGAAGAACTGACCCACCTCCCGAAGCAACGCCACCTCAGCACGGTCTTTCCAAAACCCCACTGCCAGCCCAGCCAGATACGCTGCTCCCAGTGCTGTAGTCTCCACCGATCGAGGCCTCGATAGCTTCACGCCAAGCATATCGGCCTGGAACTGTGCCAAGAAATTGTTGGCGGCGGCTCCCCCGTCCACACGTAGCTCGGTTGGCCTCAGCCTTGAATCGGCTTCCATAGCTCTTACTACGTCACATACCTGGTAGGCGATGGACTCCAAAGCCGCTCTCACCAGGTGACACTTGCGAGTGCCTTGGGTCAAGCCTATGATGGTACCCCTCGCGTACATGTCCCAGTGCGGTGCCCCTAGCCCTACGAAGGCAGGCACGAAGTAGACTCCACCTGTGTCCTCTGCTTCATTTGCTAGCTGCTCTGATTCCGCCGCATCAGCGATTATCCCCATTTCATCGCGCAGCCATTGGATAACGGCTCCCGCAATAAAAATGCTACCTTCTAGCGCATACTCCACAGTGCCATCGATGCCCCAGGCTACAGTGGTTATCAAGCCGTGTTTCGAATGTACCGGCTCCTTTCCAATGTTCATTAGCACGAACGCACCAGTGCCGAGGGTTACTTTGACCATACCAGGTTCAAAACAAGCTTGGCCGAAAAGGGCCGCTTGCTGATCACCAGCTACACCAGCAACTGGAATGCCACCGGGGGTATAGCCTAAAACACCACTGGAAGGTTTAACCTCAGGGAGCATAGATCGAGGAATCCCGAATAGTTGGAGCAGGTCATCATCCCAATCTAATGTACCGAGGTTGAAGAACATGGTGCGCGATGCATTAGAAACATCGGTGGCATGGACTGCCTGGCCGGTGAGTTTCCAGATGAGCCAAGTGTCAACATTCGCAAATAGTGCTCTCCCCTGTTCAGCGAGTTGACGAACGCCCTCAATGTTACTCAACATCCACTCTAGCTTCGTTCCCGAGAAGTATGCGTCTAGCACCAAGCCTGTCTTAGCACGGATCACTTCCGCCAGACCACGGCTTCTGAGTTCGTCACACCTGGGCGCTGTCCGGCGGCACTGCCATACGATGGCACTCCCTATCGCTTCGCCTGTTTCTCTATTGATTAGTAATGTAGTCTCGCGCTGGTTGGCGATGCCAATGCCTGCAATGTGTGCATCGCTAGCGCTCGCACTGAGCTTTGCCTGTTCCATCGCCTGTAAGGTTTTCTGCCATATGTCTGCGGGTTCTTGCTCAACCCAACCTGGCTGTGGATAGTACTGGTCAATCTGTGCGTAACCACGCCCCTGCACCTGGCCATTCTGATCAACTAAAAGGGCAGTGGTGCCTGTGGTACCTTGGTCTATCGAAAGAATATACTGCTTCATTTTATTAGTGGTTTCCTCAGGACCTTCTTAATGAGTCCTTCCGCCCCTTCGGTAGCCGCTAACTGAGCCGAGCATGGCAGCAAACCGGGCGGGGGATTGAGATATCCGGTTGCTGATGATTCGGAGCTTTCGGTCCCATCAGATTCGAGCGGCTAACCACGCTTCCATGTCAGCCAGCACCTGCTTGTGACCCGGCTCATTGAAAATCTCGTGATAGAAACCCTCATAGAGCTTGAGCGTCTTGTCCCTCGAGTCGGCCCGTTCATACAAAATCCGGCTTCCTTCGGGATCACACAAGCGGTCAGCGGTTCCGTGCATAATCAGGATGGGCAGGTTGATCTCTGGCATTTCGGACGGCAGTTTCCGCAGTGTCACAAGCATCTCAACACCGAAACGGCAGGTGATCTTGCCCCGGTAGACAAGTGGGTCATTCACGTAGGCGTCCACGACGGCCTTATCCTGGCTGATGGCAGAAGCATCGAGGACCATGATACCCAGTCTCGGCAGCAGTAGAGACAGTATCCGAGCCAACGGTATTAGTGCCGACGACAGGCTAGAGCCTGGCTTAATACCTACCGCAGAGACTATGATCCCGGCCAGCTCCTGTTGATGGGAGAATGTAACTGTATAGGCCGCAGCGATGATTGCTCCCATACTGTGGCCGACAAGGAAAATCTTGGCATCCACGTGTTCACTTCTCACTATGTCGAAGAATGTTTTAAGGTCGTCTAGATAGTCTGAGAACCGCTCAACATAGCCCCGCTGACCTTCTGACTTGCCATGCCCTCGATGGTCAAGGGCACAGATGGCATAGCCTTTGGGCACGAAATATTTGACCAGGTTTGTATATCGCCCGCTGTGCTCAGCCCAGCCGGGGACCACCAGCAGGATCGCCTTGGGATCTGTGGCTGGCAACCAGCACTGGTAGTAGAGGCTGAGGCCCTTGCGCCCAGTGAATCTACCTTCTGTATGCTCCATGGTTATTGCCTGTACATGGATAAACAGAGTCTAGCGAACTGCAAAAACATCGCGCTCCGCTCGGTCCGTAGAGGTCTGCCAAACTTTAGCAGCTTCTACACCAACAATCAAGTTCATCATATGTGTTGGATCAGCAAAGGGGGAAATAGGGGACAGGTAAACTTCCGCAGTTCTACAGCCAACGGGGCGCTAGGACTTCTGAATGTGCAACGCCACCCTTCATTCTGACTCGACACCGCTGCTAGCCGTTGTCAATGCCAGTAATCTGCTGGTGGCCCTATATATAAATGTAATCAAGGAGTTGTGATCGTGGAACGCGTGCAGCTTCGGCCAGTGTGAGTGCTGTAGTTCAGATTGTTTGCCAGCGAGATGGGATGGCTTTCATAAGCTTGTTGGAATACATTCTGGTTAGCATTAGTTGTTTGTTGCCTCTTCCACTGCCATCATCGTTGATTCATCCCTCAACTGCATAGTTTTTTGAGCAGCCATGCCATGTTTTGACCCAGAACTTGCATCGTCTGAATACCTTCGGCATCCCGATCGACGTCACCCTTTTCCAGTCCAAAAGCAAAATTCCAGTAAGAGGAGCCTGGCACAATCATCTCGTTGATTAAGAAAAAGTGGTTGATGGTGTCAAAAGCGTGTATTTGTCCGCCACGGCGCACAGCAATTACGGCAACACCAACCTTACGCTGGAGAAGACCGCCATTCGCCTTGCAGACCATGCCAGCACGGTCGATCAACGCTTTCATCTCTGCCGGCACGCTGGTAAAGTAGACGGGGGAACCCATGATGATACCGTCAGCGTGCATCATCTTTTCGATATACGTGTTAATGTCGTCGCCCTCCTGACTGCATCGCTGGTCGGCGTTGATGAAGCACTTATAGCAGCCTTAGCAGCCTCGTAGCGGCTTGTCGGCGAGCTGTATCATTTCGGTTTCAATGCCTTCCTTTACTAGCTCACTAAAAATGTGTTTGATAAGAATTGCTGTGTTGCTGTCTTTGCGGGCACTACCGTTGAAGGCCACAACTTTCATTAAAACTCCTCCTTTTCAACAAAGTCCCGGAATGATATGAAACAAAAAAAGCTGAGTGCAAAACCTGTTGGGCATTTCATTCTCATTCTGGCTAGGCAAATTGTGCGCTTATTTTCGGTTTTGACATCGTAGAGGACAGCGGGACCGTTGTCAATGGTTGCCCACAATTACCGATAATACGCATATGTATGCATGTCACACAGTGACTAGTATGCTTATTGCATTAAATGCAGCTTTGAGGTAGATTGCATAGGTAAGCGGTGTACGTTCATGAAGTGGTTAAACGTTTAGAAAGGGAGGTTGGGCTAGCAAGAGCTTAACAAGGGCTTTTAAGAAAGGATTTGGCTTTTTCCCAGAATTGTGGAAGTAAGCTTAAGTTACATGTGGATAATAGACGTTGACGTATGGAGCAAGTGATGGCAATATAAATACATGATATCTGGATTCAAACACTTTTTGGCAGGTCTTATAGTGGGCAATGGTTACCTGAATGTGGTCTTTCGCGCCTTCGTAAGCGCTCTCGTGGGCTGTGCCGAATACGCCACCAATGCTGATGACCGTGGTTCAGGTGTGAAAGAGGCGAAGCAGCGCCTCATATATAAATAGCGCTCGGGCTAAAACGAGTGTCTATCTCGCTAAGGGCAC
>SOIC01000025.1 GCA_004377275.1 Dehalococcoidia bacterium | reverse complement strand
GTGGTGCTTGTTGCAACAGGCATGACTGATTGCGAGCGAAGAGAAGCAATCTCACCTCTTTCCGACCCGCCACGAGTGTATGCCTGCTTCCATGGGTTGTAGAGACTATTGCTAGAGGGGGACACCTCTCTTGGTTAAGGACGGTTGATGGATGGCCAATACGGTGGGTTTGCCCAGGGTGGTTTGCTTTAAACGCTAGCCCAGCTTTCCCAACTGGCGGCCGCCGAGGAGGTGAAGGTGGAGGTGGGGCACTTCCTGGCCGGAATCGGGGCCTGAGTTTATCACCAGCCGATAGCCGCGCGCGGCGATCCCTTCACTCTTTGCTAGCTCACCGGCCACACGGACCAGGTGTCCCATGAGTGTCTGGTGGTCCATAGTGATCTCGGCAAGCGAGGGGATGTGGGCTTTGGGCATGATGAGGATATGGGTTGGCGCCTTGGGGTTGATGTCGCGAAGGGCGATGACCTCATCATCCTGATATAGGATGTCGCTCTGGAACTCGCCACTTATGATGCGGCAAAAGATACAGTCTTTATTCACCTCACCCCCAGACCCCTACCCCAGGGTATACCCACGTTGTCATGCTGAACTTATTTCAGCATCACCCCAGACCCCTGCCAATGGAGTCCAGTCCGTTCGCCCTGAGCATGTCGAAGTGGCAATGAAGAATATGGACTTCTGCCCCCGATTATATCGGGGGACTCCCCTTGGAACTGTCTGTCTCCTCACAACATTGGGTAGCCTAGAGCATCGGCTCTAGGCGTTGTTGGAGCGGATGCTCCAACCTAACCATGAACACATATTAAACGTTTAAAACGCTGAACGCTCTATTAAAGCCCCAGCTCCCTGGCCACAATCTCCCGGTGCCAATCGGCACTGCCGAAAGTCGGTTCCGCCGCCTTGGCCCGCTTGAAGTAGAGGGGCATATCGTGGTCCATGCAGAAGCCAATGCCCCCGTGGATCTGGTGCCCTAGCTGGGTGACGCGACGGTAGGCCTCGCTCACCCAGGCCTTTGCCATGGAGACCTCCATGACGGCGGGCAGCCCCTCCGAGACCTTCCAGGCGGCCTGATAGGTGATGAACCGCGAGCCATCCACATCGGTCACCATATTGGCACAGTGGTGCTGGATCGCTTGAAAGCTGCCGATGGGTCGGCCAAACTGGATCCGCTCCTTGGCATAGGCAACGCTCATATCCAGTGCCGCTTGCGCCCCACCGATCATCTCGGCGCATTTGGCCACCGTGGCCTTCTGCAATATCTTCGCCACCACAGGCCAGCCCTTATCCCGCTCGCCAAGCATGTTCTTCTGGGGCACTCGGACATTATCGAAGGTAATCTCGCATTGCTTATCGCCGGCTATGGTCTTTAACAGCGTGGTGGTGATCCCGGGGCTTTTCCCATCCACCAGGAACAGGGTGATCCCATCTTCACCCTTGCCCGCGCCATCCTTGGTCCTGGTAACGCAAATCAGATAGTCGGCGATATGGGCATTCTCCACAAACAGCTTGGTGCCACTGATTACATAGTCATCCTTATCGGGAACCGCTTTAACCGTGATAGAGGCCGGGTCATAGCTGGCGCTGGGCTCGGTCAGGGCCATGGTGAGGATAGCCTCCCCGGCGGCTATTTTGGGCAGGAACTCCTTTTTCTGCTCCTCATTTCCCGCCTCAAGGATGGTGAGCCCCCCGAGCACCACCGTGGAGAAGAAGGGACCGGGGAGGCAGGCGCGCCCCATCTCCTCAAGGAGCACCGCCAGATCAAGGAAGCTCATCCCCATGCCGTCGTGTTCCTCGGGGAGGGCCAGCCCCATCCACCCCAATTCCGCCATCTTGCCCCAAAGCTCTGAAGTATAGCCCTGCTCATCCTCGGCCATCTCCTTGACCAGCGAGGTGGGGCATTCCGTCTCCAGAAAATCACGCGCTGTCTTGCGCAGCATCTCCTGTTCTTCACTAAATCCTAGGTCCATGATCCGCTCCTTTTTTTCGAATTTTTCGAACTTTTTGGAACTACTCCATTTTTCGTCCTGTTATTTATTATGACAAATGTTATTTGACTGATTGGTGTTAGTTTAAAATTTAGCCTCGGGGCAGGCCCAGCCCCCTCATGGCAATGGCATTCCGCTGAACCTCTGAGGTGCCCGCAGCTATGGTGGCACCGACAGCCAGCAATGACTGGCGCGCCATCTTGCACTCGGTGTTGGCCCATTTAGAGTTCTCTCTCAGCAGCCCATAGAGCCCCATGATCTCCATGCCGGTGTGGGCCACATGTTGTTGGAATTCGCAGCCGAAGAGCCGTGCCATCGAGGCCTCCCACTCGGGCTGCAGACCCTGTGCCTGCTGCCAGGCTACCCTGTAGGCCAGTATGCGGGAAATCTCTCCCTCTACGTAGAGATCCGCCAGATTCTGTCTCACCAGCGGGTCCTTGGCGGGAACCCTCCCATCGGGCTGGGGCTCCTTGGCATACTGGATCAGGCGGTCGACATTTCGCCGGGCGAGGGCAATGCGGTAGATACCCGACCTCTCGAAGCCGGCGGCGGTCATCGCCACTCTCCAGCCTCTGTTTTTCTCCCCCACCAGGTTCTCCTTGGGAACCCTAACATTATCATAGAAGACCTCGGAGAAGGCGCGCTCGTCAGCCATGGTGATCAGGGGGCTTATGGTAATGCCCGGGGCTTTGAAATCTACCAGAAGGAAACTGATACCGCGGTGTTTTGGCTCCGCATCGGGATCGGTTTTGACCAGCAGGAAACACCAGTTGGCATGCTGGGCATGGCTGGTCCATACCTTTTGCCCGTTGATTACGAAATCATCGCCATCCTCTACCGCTCTGGTAGTCAGAGAGGGCAGGTCGGAACCGGCTCCGGGCTCGCTCCAGCCCTGACACCACAGTACATCCCCGCTGGCGATGCCGGGCAGAAAGCGCTTCTTCTGCTCCTCGGTGCCGTGGGCCATCAAGGCCGGAGCCAGCATGCCGACCCCGCCGAAGTCCAGGCCAGGAGCGCCCAGGTAATTCATCTCCTCGTTGAGGATGACGCTCTTCATGTGAGCATCCTGTCCCCCGTACTCCTTGGGCCAGGCCATGCTCAGCCACCCTTTGGCCGCCAGTTTCTGGGTCATCCCTCGGGCGAACTGCCATTCATCTTCACTCTCCACAAACCCGCCGACCCCGGTCTCCAGGCCAGGGGGCACTTCCCGGGCGACGAAGTCATGCACCTCCTGCCGAAACTTCTCCTCATCCGGGCTAAAGCTGAAATCCATCCTCTTACCTCTCTTGTTAACCTATCAAGCGTATTAAAGCGATTTAAGGTCTAAAGCCCCAGTTGCTGGGCGACCAGCTCCCTTTGGGACTCGGTATCGCCGAAGGTGGGTTCGGCCGCCTTTGACCTCCTATAATATAGACCCATATCGTGGTCCCTGGTGGTGCCGATGGCCCCGTGGACCTCCACCCCGTCCTCGGTGACTTTCTTATAGGCCTCATTACACCATCCCTTGGCGATGGCCACCTTTTCGGCAGCCGGCAGCCCTTCGGAGACCATCCAGGCAGCCTGATAAAGGATGTTTTTCGAAGTTTCTACCCTTAAGTACATATCGGCAAGCATGTGCTGTATTGCCTGGAAGGAGCCGATGGGCCGACCGTACTGCACCCGCTCCTTGGCGTAGGCTACGCTCATGTCCAATACCGCTTGCATACCACCGACCATCTCGGCACACTTGGCCACGGTCGCCTTCTCCAGAGTCTTGGCCATGATGGGCCAGCCCTTGTCCAGCTCCCCGATAATGTTGCCCTTGGGAACGCTGACGTTGTCGAATACCACCTCGCACTGCTTGTCCATGCCGGTGGTGGCGAATGGCTCTATCTTGATGCCGGGGCTTTTGGAGTCCACCAAGAGCAGGGTGATGCCGTTCTCAGGGTCTCCGCCGCTCTTGGTCCTGGCGACTACTACCATGTAGTCAGAGGCGCTGGCGAACTCGACGAACAGCTTGGTGCCGTTGAGCACGAAGCTGTCGCCCTGGGCGTCTGCCTTAAGCTCCACGCAGTCGGCGGTATAGCCAGCGCTGGGCTCGGTGAGCGCCAGTGTCAGTATCGCCTCTCCGCTGGAAACCCTGGGCAGTATCTCTTTCTTCTGCTCCTCGCTTCCCCCCTCCACTATGGGAGGGGTTCCCAGCGCTACCGTGACCAGGAACGGGCTGGGCAGTATGTTGCGCCCTATCTCCTCGAAGATGACCACCAGGTCCATGAGACCCATACCCATGCCGTCGTATTCCTCCGGTATCAGCAGCCCCTGCCAACCCAGCTCCGCCATCTTGCGCCATATCTCTGGCGAGTATCCCTCCTCGCTCTCCTCGATCTGGCGCACCATCGCCTTGTCGCACTCGGTGGACAGGAAATCACGGGCCGAGTTTCGCAGCATATCCTGCTCTTCAGTGAAATCGAGATCCATGGTTCGCTCCTTCTTTCGAACTTTGTGGAACTTTTTGATATTTCGCCCGGTTATCTTTTAGGGCATATGCTATTTGGCAATTCATGTTGTTCAAAATTTAACCTGGGTCAGTCCCGGACTGGCTCAGGCGATGGCTTTCAATTTCTAATTAAGCCCCTGCGATTTAGCCACTTTATTTAATCATTTTATCCTGGGCAGGCCCAGACCAACCCAGGCGACGATACTCCGCATAATCTCCGATGTGCCGCCGCCGAGCTTATATCCGGGGGTTGACTGGGCGAGGTCCTCAAACTGTCCCTTGAGCACCGCCCACTTCGAGCCTTTTGCCACCGTGCCGTATAGGCCCATTATCTCTATACCGGTAAAGGCGACTCGTTGCCACAGCTCGGTGCTGTAGACCTTGGCCCCACACGCCGCCGCAGCCGCCGCCATAATGTCCTCCTTCTCCTGCAGCCAGCCGACACGGTAGGACAGGGTGCGCCCCACCTCGATATCGATGGCCAGTTGGGCCAGCCGGTGGCGCACATGTGGATTCTGGGAGAGGGGTTTGCCCCTGAGACTGGTTTCCTTGCAGTACTGCACCAGCTCGTTCAATCCGCGACTGGCGCCGGACATAATCCCAACGCTGGAGCGCTCGTAGTTCATGGTTGCCTGGGTGATGGCCCAGCCTCCATTCACCTCGCCTATTACATTCCTCGACGGGACGCGCACGTCGTCGAAGTATATCTCGTTGAAGTGCTTGGAGCCGTCCATGCTCTCGATGGGCACCACGGAGACCCCGGGGCTCTTCATGTCCAGTATGAAGTAGGTGAGGCCCTTGCTCCGTCTCTCCTCCGGGTTGGTTCTGGCGATGGTGAAACACCAGTCGGCGCGGTGGGCGCCCGTGTTCCAGCACTTCTGCCCGTTCAGGATCCAGTCATCGCCGTCCTTCACCGCCTTAGTGGTCAGCGATGCCAGGTCTGAGCCGGCGTTGGGCTCGCTCCAACCCTGGCACCAGAACCTCTCCGCCTTGGCGATGGGGGGCAGGTGCTCCTTCTTCTGTTCCTCAGTCCCCACCGCTAGGATGGTGGGACCTATCATCCCCACACCTAGGGGGTCGACCCCCGGTGCGCAATAGTACCCGAGCACATCGCCGAAGATGAGCTGCTCTATCATCGGGGCGTTGCATCCGCCGTATTCCTCTGGCCATGGCCGTACCAGCCAGCCCTTCTCCGCCAGCCTTTTGGCCATATAAACATTGAACGGCCAGCCAGCGTCACTGAACAGGCCTTCCAGACCCCATACCCAGTCCTCGGGCTCGTGCTTCATCTCCACCTCGAAGAAATCCTCGAACTCCTTCTTAAGCGCCTCTTGCTCCGGGGTAAGTTTAAAGTCCATTTTTACTCCCCTCTCGGGTTTCCCGCTATTTTATACGCCATCCAGCTCAAACACCCATCCCGGCGGGGTTAGCCGAGCTTCATGGCGAGGCAGGTTACTGTTCTCACAACGCCGTGAACTGATTGAATGTTCTTGTTCACTAGGTCGCCGATGGCATTCACATCTGGCCCTTCGACTACAGCGATGACGTCATAGGGACCGGTAACCGAGTTTACTGAACGTATCTCCTTCCTCTCCTGCTGAAGGGCAGTGATGCCGGCGACCACCTCCTGGCTCTTACCCGCAGCAACCTCGATAAGCACAAATGCCTTCACTGCCATGGCCTCCTCCCATCATCGAGTCTAATAGTATTAGAAAATCAGCCAAGCTCCTTGCCGAAGATGCCACAAAACATGGTACAGTGCGGAGGCTGTCCGCCCAGGTTATGGGTCAGCCCCAGCTTGGGGTCTTTTATCTGGCGTTGGTCAGCCTTTCCCTGAAGCTGCTTGTACATCTCGTATATCATTCTCAGCCCGGATGCCCCGATGGGGTGCCCGAAGCACTTAAGCCCGCCATCCGGCTGCACTGGCAATCCACCGTCCAGATCGAAGAAACCGCTCTCTATATCCTCTTTTACCTTCCCTCGCTCGCTGAACTGGAGGTCCTCCATGGTTACAGCCTCGGTTATGGAGAAGCAGTCATGAACCTCGGCCATGCTGATCTCCTCGCGGGGGTTCTTTACCCCCGCCTCGGCGTAAGCGGCTATTCCGGCACGGTAGGTGGACTCGACATGAGTATAATCGTACTTGACTGTAGTACTGCCGTCTGCCGGCGCTACGCTCAGCTGCATCGCCTTGATGTAAACCGGGTCGTCGCGGTACTTTTTGGCCTGATCTGCAGGCACTATTATTGCGGCCGCCGACCCGTCGGATACGCCGCAGCAATCGAACAGCCCCAGCGGCCAGGCGATAATCGGTGCATTTATGATCTGCTCTATGCTTACCTCCCTGCGAAAGTGGGCCTTGGGGCTCATCGTGCCATTGTGGTGGCTCTTCCATGAAACGTGTGCTAGCATATGCTTCCCGTCTTCGGGACTGATGTTATAGCGGTCGAAATACTTGGTGGCTAACATCGAGAACATGCCCGGCATGGTCATGGAGAATATAAGCCCGTTCATATCCAGGTTCCGCACCGCCAGCCCGCTGAGGCCTTGGTCCTTTATCTTCTCAGCACCCAGTACCAGTACCAGGTCGTAGATGCCGGCGGCTACAGCGTAGGAGGCATTCCTGAGGGCGTCGGAGGAGGTGGCGCAGGCGTTCTCCACTCGAGTAACCGGTATATACTGCAACCTGAGCGGCCCGGCCAAACCCTGGCCGGTCAGGCCGGTGGTATCGTAGTAGTTGCCGAACCAGGCAGCCTGGATATCCTTCTGCTCAACGCCGGCATCCTCATATGCCTCCTGGGCTGCCTCTACTATCAGGTCAACACGGCTCTTATCCCATAGCTCACCGAACTGGGTGCAGCCCATCCCGATTATGGCGACTCTATCTTTAATGCTTCCGGTCATTTTTTTTCGCCCTTTCTCGACCAATTTTTATAGAGACGCGCCTCTTTCGAGAAGTAGGGGACGGGATCATGAAACCTCCCCCTAAGTACGAAAAAGGTAAAATCTCCCTATAGTACGAATTAGCACCTTAGGGGTCTTGTCTTCCAGAAATAGTTATGTATCCCACGGTCGGTGAAGAGTTTCCTGAAGGTCATCTCCACCTCCATTCCCACACTAAGGTCTTTGCCTCCGCGGTCGGTCATGTCGAATACTCCGCGGCCGCCACCGTCGAAGTCTACCACGTTAACGGTGGTGGGAGGGTCGTTTGAATCTGCCAAACTGTCCTCGGTGTAGGTGAATATCTTGGCACTCTTATCGGAGAACTTGTAGGGTTCCATCTGGTCTACCGCCTGGCAATCGACGCATACCCGCAGGGGGGTAAAATAGCCGTAGCTACCGCCCTGGCTGAACTGGGGGGTTCCGCAGGCCTTACATTTCACTCCGTAGAGGGCCAGGGCTACCGCGACATCTCGGTGTAGCCCCGCTACGGAGATCGGGGTCTGCTCGGAGCGACGTGCCCTCTCCAGGGTTACCAGCTTGCGCCAGCGCAGGTAACGGTCGTAGTTCTCCAGCATCCTCTTGGACTCGAGGTGTCTCTTGATCCCACGCCGCTCCCCGAGCTTCTTTATCTCCTCGGTTACCTTCAGGATGAAGGCATCGGCACCGTTACCGTAGCTGGCCCACAGGATCTTATCGCCCGGCTTCGCATCCTCAAGAGCGGCCACAAGGATCATCAGGGACTGGGCGGAGCCGGTGTTGCCCACGGTGGTAAACAGCGGGTCCTGCACCTGCTCGGGCTCAAATTTCAGCGACTTGGCAACCTGCCCATGCCTTCTAGCTTCTAGCGTTGTGTTGTACACTACCTTGGCGAAATCCCCCGCTGATGCATCGTACTTTTTCATCAGCCCCTTGATCGCCTCCGGTAGTATCAGGGAATAGCCCTTGTCATAGATCATGCGGTCTTCCCATGCGCGGATGAACTCGTCCTGATCCGAGCGCCATATGCCGGAGAACTCATCTGAGATATGATAGCTTCCTTCGATGGTGGCTATGACATTCTTATCACCTATGAGCAGGGCAGCGGCGCCGTCCCCCAGCGCCATTTCGAAGTCGCCCGCCGGAGCCGCCATTCGTTGTTCGCTACAGGTTACCAGCATACTAGTGGCGGGGCCGGCATTGACTGTATCTATGGCGGTGGCCACGGCGCTGGTTCCCGCCCTGAGCGTGCCGGTTATGTCCAGGGTGCGTATATCGCGGCGCATATCCAGGGCGGTGGCCAGCAAGCTGGCGCACAGCTTCTCTTTGTAGGGTGCGGTGGTGGTAGCAAAAAACAGGCCATCGATACCCTTGTGGTCTATGCCGTTTAAGCAGTCGATGGCCGATTCCATTGCCATGGTCATGCTGTCTTCATCGAAATTGCAGACGCTCCTTTCCCCCGCCATCTTTGCGCCGCCCCAGGATTTGTAGAATATCTCGCGTGACATCCGGTGTAAGGGTATATAAGCGCCATACGATGTTATTCCTGTTGCCATATAAATCCTTTCTATACGTCCCCTTTTTTAGACCAGCCGCATCGCTCCAGAATATAGCGAGCTGGGAAAAACTTGGCTAGCGAAAGCTCGAGCAGAACAACGAAAACTGACCCCAAATATTCAGTATATATTACCGCTTGGAGTTGCGTCAAGCCACACCGACTAAAATGATACAGTATCTACTCATCCGTTACTGTCAACTAGTGGCACATCACCTCAAGACCGGTTTCCCTGTCATTGCGACCCCTCAACTTTGCGAGAGTCCGACTTATCGGACGATTTAGGCCGAAGTGTCGGCCGACCTAGCGGCCTTGGGGGAAGCAATCTCAGGGGTGGTGGGTGGGCAGGCACGTGACGTTGGGATTGCTTTGCTCCGCTTACAATGACAAGTGAAATAGCGCCTCATATTAACGATAGGCTGTCATCCATCTATTTGAAGAGATCAGCCGCGGGCACCCTACCCGCTATCTAAGGGGCACCCACGATACAGATGCTACATATAAACCTGCCGGGATTGCCCCCCTGGTTATGGCTCAGCGCCAGGTTCACGTTCTTCAACTGGCGCTCCGGCAACTGGGCGCGGCCCAGGATCTCCACATACCCTTCATACACCTCCCTGATCCCACTGGCGCCAACGGGATGGCCGAAGGATTTTAACCCGCCCCCGACATTGAAGGGGTATTTACCATCGAGCGCGAAGTCACCGGCTTCGATGTGGTCCTTTGCCTTTCCCTTCTCGCAGAATCCCAGGTCTTCGTAGCAAATCAGCTCTGCGATTGAGAAGCAGTCGTGGATCTCACACATGTCGATCTCCTTGCGGGGGTCCTTTATCCCGGCATCGGCATATGCCTGCTGGGCGGCTCGTTGGGTTTCCTCCCAGTGGGTATAGTCGTAGTCTGTCCGCACCTTGCCCATCCCCGGACCGGTGGAGAGACCGAAGGACTTGATGGTTATGTATTCATCCTTGAATTTCTTGGCGTCCTCAGTGCGACACAGGATCGCCGCCGCGGCACCATCGGTCACCCCGCAGGCATCGAACAGGCCCAGGGGCCAGGCAATCATCGGGGCGTTTATCACCTGCTCTTCGGTAATCTCCATCCGCAGGTGAGCCCGTGGATTGAGGGAGCCGTTGTGATGGCTCTTCACCGAAATCTTGGCCAGGGTTCTCTTTCCCTCTTCCCTGCTCAAGCCGAACTGGTGAAAGTACCTGGTGGCAGCCAGGGCATAGCGCCCGGGGGCCGAATCCCCGGAGCCGAATACGGGGTGCCACTTCTCGCTGCCAGCTGATTGCACCGCCATCGGTAGGCCGCCGTAGCCGGTGTCCTTGAGCTTCTCAAAGCCGACAGCCAGTACCAGGTCATACGCCTTGGCGATTAGGGCGTAGGCAGCAGCCCTCAGGGACTCCATTCCCGTAGCGCAGACATTTTCCACCCTGGTGACCGGGATGTAATCGGTTTTCAGCGGCGCGGATAGCTGGGTAGCGGTGGAGCCCAAAACGGTCCCTACCCAGGCCGCCTGAATATCCTTGGGGTCGATGCCGGCATCCTCATAGGCCTCATAGGCGGAATCGATAACCAGGTCATAGGCATCCTTGTCCCACAGCTCACCGAACTTGGTACAGCCCATCCCGATAATGGCAACCTTGTCTTTGATACTCTCCATGTCATTTTCCTCCTATGATACCCTTATCGGGCGGCATTTCCAGAAATAGTTGTGAAGGCCAGCCCCTTCGTGTATCTTCCTGAAGGTCATCTCCACCCCCATTCCGATCTCGATCTGCTCGGTGTCACGGTCGGTCATGGTGCAGTAGATTCGTCCCCCACCGTCGAGGTCGTTTATGGTCCAGACGCGGGGGGGATCCACTTCCACCGCGCGCTCGTCCATGCTGAAGGTAAAAACTGTAGCCTTCTTGTCGGCAAGCCTTACCTCCTCGTAATCGTCCTTCGCCTGGCAATAGGCGCATACCCGTTGGATGGGAAACTGGATGTTTCCACAATTGTGGCAGCGGCCGCCATGAAGGGGAGTTACCTGTTTGCGGTCGCGCCATATCATGGGCAGGGAGCTAATATATTGGGGTCGGCGGTCCGCCTCTCCCTGCATGAGATTGCGGAAGCGGATGTATTTCTCATAGTTAGGGATCTCCATCTTCGACTCCAGGTGGTGCTTGATGCCCCGCCGGTCCCTGACCTTCTCTATCTGGTCGGTCACTTGCAGGATGAAGGCGTCGGCGCCGTCGCCGTAGTTGGCCCACAGTATCCTGTCCCCTGGCTTGGCCTCCTCCAGGGCTGCCACCAGTATCATCGGGGCAAAGGCGGCGCCGGTATTGCCTATCGAATCGAACATCGGGGCCTGAACCTGCTCCGGTTCGACCTTTAGCTGCCTTATCATGCGCTGGTGGCTCCTGGCGTTGGGTGCGTAGTAAACCACCTTGGCGAAGTCCTTGGCGGAAAGGCCAGTTTTCTTCAGAAGGGCGGAGACCGCCGTGCCGAGCTTTTCGCTGTATCCGTACTGCAGTATAAAGCGGTCCTCCCAGGTACGGATGTAGGGGTCCTCGGCCCTCTTCCACACATCGAGGAAGTCGCTGGAGATGGAATGGCTGTCCTCGATGGCCACGGCGACATCCGAATCTCCGATGAGGAAAGCGGCGGCTCCATCGCCGAAGATGGACTCGAATTCGGAAGCAGGCGGGGCGAGGCGGCAATCGGCCGCCGTTACCAGGATGTTCTTTGCCGAGCCGCTTTTAATGGAGTCGTGGGCTGCCTTGATGGCACTGGTTCCGCACCTGAGGGAGTTGCCGATGTCCAGGGTGAAGAGGTCATCGCGCAGGTCGGTGGCGGCAGCCACGATACTGGCCGACATCTTCTCGCTGTAAGGAGGCGTGGTGGAAGCGAAGTATAGGCTATCTGCGATGTCACGGTCCGTACCGTTCAGGCAATCGATGGCGGCCTCCACCGCCATAGTTATGCTGTCCTCGTCGTAGTTGGCCACCGCTATCTCCCCGCGTCCGCCTCTCCCTCCCCAAGCTCTGGCGAGTTCACTTTCGCTCAATCTATATACCGGTATATAAGCGCCATATGATTTAATCCCGATCACTTTTCGCTCCTCTCTTTTTCTGATGCGCAGCGCCCCTTATTTTAACTTGATGTGGGCAACGAGGTCAACTACTTGTACTCGTCCAGTATATCCGTGATACCTTACCTCAAGCCTGGTTTCCCTGTCATTGCGAGGACCCCGACCTGTCGGGGGACGAAGCAATCCCGTTTTTTCCCACCCGCCCACCCTGGGATGTATTTATGGGGGACACCCCCATACCTCCGTCAGAGGGGAATCCCCTCTGGACTCCTCTTTATAACTACTACATATTGACTCGTTTTATACGGGCTAGATAAATCATTGAGACGATGCCGCTCGCCTGCTTTTCACTGTCATTGCGAGGAGCACGGCGACGAAGCAATCCCGGGGGTGGTGGCGAAACAATGAGATTGCCTCGGTGGACTCCCCTTTATAGCTCCTGCTTAGCAGAACCTATCTATCTGAATTAGATCACTACCTGATAGGGGGGTGTCCCATGCGTGGTCAGAGTAATATAATACATGTCGTGGAAAGGCTAATAGACGGTGCGAAGCGGCTGGGGCTCCCCCTTACCGCGGAACAGGTGACGCGTTTTCAGCTCTACTATGAAGAGCTTGTTCGCTGGAACCGGAGGGTGAACCTTACTGCCATCGTAGATTACGAGGAGGTGCAGCTGAAGCACTTCCTCGATTCCCTCACTGTCACCCTGGCCCTTAAGGAGATGCCTTCCCGTATCCTGGATATAGGCACAGGTGCCGGGCTCCCCGGCGTTCCGCTTAAAATCCTCTACCCCGATATAGGCCTGACCCTGGTTGACTCCGTTCACAAGAAGGCTGCCTTTCTCCATCATCTCATCGACGTGCTCGGTGTCGAGGGGGTGGAGATTTTAGCCGAGCGTGCAGAGAAACTGGCTCATGATGAGAGGTACCGCCAGCGGTTCGATGTCGTGCTTTCCCGGGGAGTGGCCAAGCTTGCCACCCTTGCTGAGTTGGCCCTGCCCTTTTGCTCCCTGGGGGGCGCGTTTATTGCCATGAAGAAGGGGGAGATCGACGATGAGGTCAACGCAGCGAAACAGGCCATAGAT
>SOIC01000077.1 GCA_004377275.1 Dehalococcoidia bacterium | reverse complement strand
CGAGGACCTCGCCTCCAGCGATGTCACCACCGAGGCGCTCATCCCCCCCGACCTTGAGGGCAGGGCTGTCATCTTGGTCAAGGAGGATGGCGTGCTGGCGGGAATGGAAGTGGCCCAGGCGGTCTTTCGGCACGTTGACCCTGCTTTGCGGGTAGAGGTGCTGATTCAGGATGGCGCCAGGGTTCGAAAAGGGAACGAGGTGGCCATTATTAATGGGAAGGTGGCAAGCATACTCAGGGCGGAGCGGACGGCGCTCAATTTCCTCTGCCGCCTGAGCGGCATCGCCACCGAGACGGCGCGCTACGTTGCGGCGGTAGAGGGCTGTGAGGCTCGGATCACCGACACCAGAAAGACTACCCCGGGGATGAGAATGCTTGAGAAGTACGCGGTGCGCATGGGCGGGGGGCAGAGCCACCGCCTGCACCTGGGCGATTGGGTGCTTATAAAGGACAATCACCTGGCGGCGCTCCCCGCCGTCGGGCTTAAGGAAGCGGTTGAGCGGGCACGTCAGAGTTCCCCTCTTAAGGTAGAGGTGGAGGTGGGTAGCCTTGCTGAGGCCGAAGAAGCGCTGGATGCCAGCGCCGACATTATTATGCTTGATAATATGGCGGTTGAAGAGATAAAGCAGGTGGTTGAGCTTGCCCGGGGGCGTGCCCTGATCGAGGCATCCGGTGGCATCACCCTGAAAAACGTGCTTCAGGTTGCTGAGACCGGCGTCGACCTGATTTCTGTTGGCGCCATCACCCATTCGGCAAAGGCCCTGGACCTGAGCCTGGAGCTCGAGACCAAGCGCTGAATTAAAATGGCCTACGATACCATAATCTCCGATTGGAACGGGACAATAATAAAGAATAGGGACGAAAAACCCATTCTTGAGACTATAGCAATAGACCTTTTTAAGGCTTCTATTCCTTTTCATTTGGTAAGGGCAGCGCGCCTGCTCAATGTTAAAGCGGAATTGGAAAGCTTATACTGGCAAGGACGTCAGGACACCGAGTTTGATTTCATCGAAGAGATGTTTAAAATTTACAATCGAGGAGTAATAAACGGGCTTCCTATCTCCTTCATCCACCGTTCAGTTGATAGATACGCAGCCAGGAGGGAAACGCAACAAAAAATTGATCGCAGAATTCTGAGGCCGATCCGATTCTGTCACCAGCGGGGAAAGACCACTGGTATCCTTTCATCCGGCTATGGATATGGAATCGATCGGATCCTAACTGTTGCCGGATTTAGGCGCTACTTCGATTTCCGGGAAGCCAATGCGTTCAAGCATAAAGGCGGAAGGGCGATTGAGTTTCTATTGAACATCTATAAAAATAAACCGCAATTGCTGCTGAGAGCGCTTCGCCGTAGAAACCTTGATGAGAAGAAGACAGTCTACATCGGTGACAGCGAAGACGATGAGGGCTGTTTTGAGATCGCCAGGTATCCTATAGTGGCATTTTTTGCCACGGAAGAGCTAAAGGAGAGATGCGCATCGCGGTACAAAGCTTTTATACCGCGAGATGAGAAGGATTTAGCGAATTACTTGAGGAAGATATAAATTGTGGGGCTTAGCTATCACCTATTTAGCAAAGGACCCCGATCTTGGGGCTCGATGATCCTGGATGCAGGAGCCAGGCCGTGGCTCTCTAGTAAGGCAATATTTGACATAATATTCCGCGTGGCATCATCGGCGACTATTTTTCCGTCATCGAGTATGATGGTGCGCTTACATAGCGCGGCGATCATCTCCAGGTCGTGTGATGCCACGATCTTGGTCATGGACATCCCCCTGAGCAGCACAGTGAGTTCCCACTTGGCTCGCGGGTCGAGGTTAGCGGTGGGCTCATCGATAACCAGGATTTGCGGGCTCATGGAGAGGATGGTGGCGATGGCGATGCGCCTCTTCTCACCGACGCTCAGGTGTTGCGGCGACCTCTGTTCACAGCCATCCATGCCTACCCACTCAAGGGCTTGGGCCACCCTCTCCCTTACCTCCTCCTCAGCGTAGCCCATATTTATCGGGCCGAAGGCCACATCATCGAAAACGGTAGGCATGAAGAGCTGGTCATCGGGGTCTTGAAATACAAGCCCCACATCTCTCCTGATCCCTTTTATATTTTCTTTCCGTGCTTCTATTCCCAGTATCTTTACGATTCCGTTATTGCTCATGAGGATACCGTTCAGGTGTAATAAAAGCGTGGTCTTCCCAGCGCCATTGGGGCCGATAACGCCAACCGATTCTCCCCTGGATATATCGAGTGAAACCCCCTTTAATGCCGGCGTCCCGTCATGGTAGGTGTAGCTGAGATTTGCAATGCTTATAACCATTTCCATCATCTAGACCACCGTCAAACAAACTACATTTAATGCGACTGCGATTGCGATCAAGATAGCGGCCTTGAGAACATCCGCTGTGTGCATCTCGAAGTCAACCAGGGTCTTAAGGTTTCCCTCATATCCCCTGGAGACCATCGCATTGAAGACCCTCTCCGACCGGTCAAGGCTTCTGACAAACAGCATCCCGATCAGCTTACCCGTTGTGCTGAGCGTGTAGATATTTGTTCTTTTACGGAAACCTCTCGAAGTGAGCGACGTGAACATCCTTTGAAACTCCCCGCTAAAGACAAAGATGTACCTATAGGCAAACATTATCATTTGAACGAGCTTTGAGGGGATTTTGAGCCTTTCCAGGGCTTTAACTGTGGTATCAAATCTCATGGTTCCGATCATAGGGAAGATAAGTATAACAGCCGCAAGTGCCTTAACCGCTATCAGGGAGGCATGCTCGATTCCGCCGCTGGGGGTGAGGGAAACGATGACGAACAGGGGCGCGATGAACATGATGACCCACATCATGTGTTTCAGCATGAAGCTAAATGGTATCCTCGATATTAAGGCGAGGGTAAGGGCGATCGCTAGCCCGACTAAGGCTATCTCAAGGTCGGGGATGAGCACGATCGCCACGATCAGTCCCAGGATAGCGATCAGCTTGGCCCGCGGGTCCCAGTTGTGTATCGGTGAGCTGAGCCCGGCATATTTGTCGATCTCAGGATGGTGTTTCACTCTCTCTTTTCCTCCGCGCTTTCCATCCCATGTAGCCTATAGCCGCTCCGCCAAGGCCTATTAGATAGCCGAGTCCGGCTGTCACTGTAATGTGCAATGGCATTTCACTGGTTCCGCCCTCGCTCTCCTCCCCTATTGATACTTCCGCCCTGTGGCCCGAGTGCTCTGCCACTACCTTCCACTCGCCTTGCATCACCGTCGGCTCAAAGGAAAATTCCCCTTTATCGTTTGTCTCTCCCTCCAGATAGATGGTCCCATCGGGTTTATAGACTGTGACATGGGCATTTTGGGCCGGGGTACCTCCGGAGAAATATACAACCATATCTATCCTGCCCACTTGGTAATTAATCAATATATTATGGGGGTTGGCATTCGCTGTTGAGGACAACCCGATGAGGAACAGGATGGACAGAAAGAGAACGGCGATTGGGATCATTACCTTCTTCATTATACCACCTCCCTTGGCTGATAGCCTTTTAATAACTGTGGTCTTACCCTTACCATGAATCCAGCGAAAGCACCTACAACAATGGCCTCGATGGCTACTACCGGCAAGTGCGCCACAACGACATAGGGGACCACATATTCCAGATACTCACCTGTGCTAAGCAAACACAGGGAAAGTAGGGCAATACCGAGGGCTATGGCTATTCCCCCGGCCAGGCCACCGAATATTGTATATTTCCCCTTGATATTGATCCTGGTTACTGCCAGGAAAACCCCGTACGCTGCCAGTGCTGGCAACCCCATGTTAACCGTGTTTATCCCGATGGTTGTTATACCTCCATGTTGGAAAAGAAAGGCTTGCAGGATTAACGCTACGAGAATCGCAGGGAAGGCGGCTAATCCCAGCGTTATCCCTGCCAGGCCGCTCAGTACAAGATGGACGCTTGTTGGC
Organism: Dehalococcoidia bacterium; assembly: GCA_004377275.1. Taxonomy (GTDB): domain Bacteria; phylum Chloroflexota; class Dehalococcoidia; order E44-bin15; family E44-bin15; genus E29-bin15. Next base: position 172 of record SOIC01000077.1, on the reverse strand, counting down.
CCAATCGGTATGTGAATTAGTGATGCCACAAAGACCGCTGCGGTAATTACCGATAGCTTTGGTATTTCACTGATGTCTGTTTTCTTGGTTAATATATAAGTTGCTAACGCGCCGGTAATCACATATCCGGATACCCAGACCTGCGGCGATAGCACCCCGTCAGAGATATGCA
>SOIC01000175.1 GCA_004377275.1 Dehalococcoidia bacterium | reverse complement strand
CTGGGTCCGGCTGGTCCAGTATTACCTCAGTCAACTTCGCCATTCTGTTCCGCACGTTGGTCGTTACCGAGAGGTTGCCGAACTCGCTTATGAACCCGCCGTGCTCCAAGGCCCATGCACGGAGGCTCTCCTCCGATGGGTTGTCTATGATCTTCTTAGGCTCGAACCTTTTCCCTAGTATCTGCTCCATTTGTGTCCTGCCGCCCAGTTCGGTATTCCTCGCCTGACAACGGACGTTGAGTAGTTAGAGTATATGAAAGTTTACCACGAAAAGCAAAAGTCGACCACCCTATTTTGATGTAGGTGCATCTTAAGCCGCAGACGGCCACCAACTCCGCCGGCCAGGAGAGATGTGCAATCGTCCTTCAGAGATCGATTGTCGAGTGCAGGCACGAGGTCGCGCTGAATAGAGCGCTGCGAGGGCCTAATGTGTTCACCACTTTGCGCGAACATTGACAGAGGTCACGCTATCGTCTACTATGTTCTCACCTTAAACTGGTGTAACTCCGCTTGCTCGAGGCCTCGACAGCCAGCGAGCAGAGAGCACAGTATAGCCAGACCAGTTGATACAGAAGATCCGGGATAATAGAAGATCCTGGATAACAAATATCAAGTAGGAGGGAGTCATGGCGAAGAAGCTCTATCGTAGCAAAGATGAAAGGATGATTTGGGGTATATGTGGTGGCTTGGCCAAGCATTTTGACATCGATCCTACTATCGTCAGAGTCATCGCGGTGGCGACACTATTCTTTGGCGGAGGGGGTATCCTGATTTATATTATCCTAAGGTTCCTTATCCCGCTGGAACCATAAAAATCTGCCACCAACGCCATTGTCGTTGGGTGTGTCATTCGAGTCGATTTACTAAGCGCACGCCCTTACTTGTTCGTTATGCTTTACATAATGATGATGACGGGGTAGGCTCAATCTCCCAGAAACCCACCAACCTTGCGGCTCTTAGCTGAACGACGTGCTCTGGCGTTTATATTCTCCCACTTAATACCCCAAGTGCCCAATGTGTTCGCTAATAAGGACAACCATTGACAATATTCCCGCATTCGTCTACGATGTGCCCACCAAATTAGAGGCGTTGAAATCAGTCAAGTGGTTACTTTTATCGGGCACAAAGCATCCGTGGACAACTTAGGAGGGAAGGGATGCCTAAATTTGAGGCTTTAACCGTTAGTTCAGAAAACCGCATTGCGAATATCCAGCTAAATCGACCGGACAAGGCTAATGCGATAAACGCAACCATGTGGAAGGAACTAAAGGGCGTGTTCGATTGGGTCAACGGAACGCCGGAAGTCCGGGTCGCTGTGCTAAGTGGTCAAGGGAAACATTTTTCGGCAGGCATCGACTTTGAGTTTCTATCGGCCATCTATAATGAGGTGAGCGAACTTTCAGAAGGACGAAGGCAGGAGCGTTTACGTCAGATCATCATCGGATTACAAGACTCCGTTACAGCTATAGAGCGTTGCCGAAAACCTGTGATAGCCGCCATTCACGGGGCATGCATCGGCGGGGGCATTGATTTAATTACGGCTTGCGACATTCGCTATGCGACAGTCGATGCTCGTTTCTCTATCAAAGAGGTGGATCTAGCCATCGTTGCGGATACGGGTACATTGCAGCGGCTGCCTAGGCTCATAGGTGATGGCTTGTTTAGGGAGCTAGCCTATACAGGGCTTGAATTTGATGGTGTAAAAGCTCACTCGATGGGCCTCGTTAATAAGGTATTTGCCGATCAGCCGAGCTTACTGGTAGGTGTTAGAGAATTAGCTAATGAGATTGCGGCCAAATCTCCACTTGCTATACGTGGGATCAAAGAGACTCTGATCTATAGTCGTGACCATACTGTAGCCGAGGGTCTCAACTATGTGGCTACATGGAATACGGCAATTGGCCTATCCAAAGATGTGCAGGAAGCGGTGACCGCATATTTTCAGAATCGGTGTGCTGAATTTGAGGATTAATACGCCTAACCAGGCACTTCAGTTGACGTTCATTCGCTGTGCTTCAGAACGCGGCTGAACTCTGCTATTAGGCGACCCCACTTGGAGTAGATTTACATCATCACTAAAGCCTCATTTGAATTAAAAAAAGCGCCAGCCCTGAATAGCTGACGCTACTTTACATAATGGTGGAGACGGGGGAGAGTCGAACTCCCCGTCCAGAGAAGGTCCCCCCAGGATATGCTACAAGCTTAGTCGGCTCTTTGCTCTCACCCAACCGTCCTCTGCCGACCGAGGACGGTTGCGCCAGTCGATAAATTCTTTGGCAACCCTTATCGACGTCAGGATTGCCGCACCTCGACTGCTCGTCGTCATCCAAAGCCCATCGAGGGAGGCTAGGGGGACGTGTCTCGCTTAGCTAGCGTAGACGTATTCGTCAGTTACTTTTTTGCCACTTGTTTTGCGAGATAAGTGGCACCTCGGCCTGCAATCCTGTAGCGCTCCTCCTCTGTCGAAACCACTCGTCCCCATTTTTCTTTCTTCACCAAGGGATTCTATTAAGCCTCACCAGAGGATATCAAAACCTCTGCTTCGCTAGCTTCATGGCGCGCTCCATGTCACGCTCCGCCTGGCGGCGTGCCATGGATTCGCGCTTGTCATAAAGCCTCTTTCCTGTGGCCAGGCCAAGCTCCACCTTGGCGATTCCATTTTTAAGGTACAACTTTAAGGGCACTATAGTGAAGCCCTTTTGTGTCACCTTACCGGCAAGCTCATCGATCTGCCTGCGATGAAGCAACAGCTTCCTGGGGCGTGTCGGTTCGTGATTGTCGCGACTGCCCGACTCATACCGGGCGATGTGGACATTAAATAGCCATAGCTCACTGCCCTGTGGATGGGCGTACGCATCGCGGAGATTTACCCTTCCCGCCCGAATCGACTTAATCTCAGTGCCGGTAAGTACAATACCGGCCTCAACACTCTCTTGAATAGTGTAGTCATGGTATGCTTTGCGGTTGAGGCTGACGGTCTTCATAACCTATTTTACCATGCTTGACAAGCTGTTTCAAGCTGCGCCGAAAGTCTTCCTTCTTTACAGAAGGAATTTAAGCGTAACCAAGGATATTAAAAACCCGCATCGTCGCCCCTTATCGCTGAGCCTGAAGATACTCAATAGCTGATTCTAGTTGCGTGTCCTGCCCGCTGGCGATGTCTTCTGCGGTGATCTCCACCTCAATATCCGGGGTCAGCCCCACTCCCTCTATCAGGTGAAGGTCTGGAGTCAACCATCTGGCTGTGGTCACATACAGCGCTGAGCCATCGCTAAGCTCGTGAAGAATATTAACACTACCCTTGCCATAGGTTATGGTGCCGATGAGCGTGGCGCGCTCATGATCCCGGAGTGCCCCAGCGAGCACCTCGCTGCCACTGGCGCTGCCGCCATCGACAAGAACAATGAGTGGCAGATCAGTGGCCAGCCCACCTGAGCTTGCTGGAAAGTCCTCAATTATATCCCCCTCGCCGTCAGCCGCATAAAGAATGATGCCGCCGTCGAGGAACTCATCGGCCACGTCTACCACGACGTCAAGAAGACCGCCGGGGTTGCCCCTGAGGTCAAGTATAATACCCCACGCATCGCTTTGGAGGGCACTATTTAGAGCCGAGGTGAGCTCTACCGGGGTGCGCTCCGCGAAGTGGGTGATCCGGATGTGTGCGATATCGTCGGCCAGCATATCCAGGTAAACGCTGTCGAGCTTGATCTCCTCTCGAACGATCTCGATCGCCACCGGCGTGGTCTCACCCTGGTGCAGGATAAGGAGGGTCACCGTGGTGCCCTTGTCCCCCCGGACCTTTAGTACTGCCTCCATCAGGTTCATCTCCGATGTAGGCTCGCCATCGACCTCCAGGATCTTATCGCCAGCCCTCACCCCTTGCCGCTCCGCTGGACCACCCGCGATAGGGGAGACCACTGTCAGCTCACCATCTTCCATGGAAACAATCGCCCCGATGCCCTCGAAGGAGCCCTCCAGGTCGCTCCACGCCACCTGATAGCTTTCAAGATAGGAGGTATAAGGATCACCTAATGCTTCAAGCATCCCCTCAATAGCCCCCCTACTCAACTCCTCGGGGTCGAGCGCATCCTTGTTGACATAATCTTCCGACAGTAGTTCCCACGTCTCCCCCAAGGCGTTGAACTCAGCAGGAAGTTCCGGGGCAGCGCCGGTCAACAGCTGGGAATAGGCAAAACCCGCCCCAAAAGAAAGGACGATTAGTACCACTACCAGTAGGGTGGGCAGTAGACTTCGCTTATTGTTCATATTCCCTCCTAACATTACCGGTTCGTGACAGCTTTCTGCCATGTGCTATAATTATAGTCTCCACCCCCAACAAGGGCAAGGAGGGGGCAGCTACCTGGATTGGGAGGTAACGGAGGAGATGGAAAGATGGCTGTTTTGCGCTGATGAGGAGTGTCTAAAGATACACAGAACAAGCTATGTCTGGAAAATTCGACTCAGGGGGAAGAGGTTTGAAAATGCAGGAAATTAACATTATCGTGAAGTGACCACCTCGGCCACCTCCTCCTGTTATGTCAACAAATACGTATTTCGCCGTATACTACATTACATAACCTGTATTGTGCGCCCCACTTCTCAATAGCTTCTCCGCAATCCTCTCCAGTAAGCCACTGAGCCCCCACCCCCTAGCCGCCGAGATTAATACTGCCTCTTGATCCTTAATGGCGCTGGAGAGCTCGCCAATAACCTCCTCACTGGGAGCGAGGAGGTCGATCTTGTTGAGAACAGCGATCCTTGGCTTTTCACCCAAACCCAGCTCGGTGAGGATCTTCTCCACTGTCACGCTCTGCTCGACAGCATTTCGATGCGTTATGTCAATAACATGAAGGAGCAGGGCTGCCTCCTCCAGTTCCTCCAGGGTGGCTCTAAAGGCGGCGATCACTGTGTGTGGTAGCTTCTGGATAAAGCCTACGGTATCGGTGATCAGCACCTCATTTTTACCGGGTATGTTGAGCCTTCTGGTGGTCGGATCGAGGGTGGCGAAGAGCTTGTCCTCAACAAACACATCGGCGTTACTCAGCGAATTCAGCAGGGTGCTTTTACCCGAATTGGTATAACCAATCAAGGAGACAAGGGGGATGCCCTGCAGGTTGCGCTGACGCCGATAAAGGGCGCGGTGCTTCCTCACCCCCTCGATCTCCCTTTGGAGTCGGTGGATCTTTTGGCGGATAAGGCGCCGATCGGTCTCCAATTGCGACTCGCCAGGCCCCCTGGTGCCAATGCCACCGCCGAGACGCTCCAGGTGGCTCCATTGCCCCACGAGGCGAGGCAGGAGATACTCATGCTGCGCCAGTTCCACCTGAAGGCGCCCCTCGTGAGTCCGGGCTCGCTTGGCGAAGATGTCCAAGATCAGGGCGGTGCGGTCGATGATCTTGACCTCGAGAACCCGTTCCAGATTTCTCTGTTGGGTCGGTGAAAGCTCATCGTCGAAGAGGACCACATCATACCCTGCCTCCTCCCTGAGCGCGGCGAGTTCCTCTAGCTTTCCTTTGCCCAGATAATAGGTGGGCGTTGGCCGTTGCAGACGCTGCACCAGTGCCCCCACTACCTCAGCCCCGGCGGTAACCGCTAACAGAGCCAGCTCCTCAAGGGAGTCATCTATAGACCAGATATTTCTGGCCCCCTTTACCTCTACCCCTACCATAAAGGCTCGCTCAATTGATGGCCGGGTGGGAAACGTATTCCTGGCGATGGCTATCTCCTTATGTCAATTTCTGCTTGTGCCATGCTGTAAGCCGGGCCAGGGCTTCCTCCAGGCGCTCATCGGGAATAGTCAGGGAGAGGCGGATGTAGCCTTCCCCATGCTTCCCGTAGCTGGTGCCCGGGGTAACCACGACCCCAGCCTCCTCTAGTAGCGAGGTGGCGAATTCTAGCGAGGTATAGCCATCAGGAACCCTGGCCCAGATATAGAGGCTGGCGCGAGGGGGCTTGGCCTTAAGCCCTATCTGGCTAAGTGTCTGGAGCAACCGGTCGCGGCGGCGCTGATATATCGCATTATGTTCTGAAACGCAGTCCTGCGGCCCCGTTAGCGCCTCGATGGCGGCGTGCTGGATCGCCTGGGGAATCCCCGAATCAAGGTTCGACTTTACCCTCCTCAGGGCGTCAATTATCCCGGCATTCCCCACCACCATGCCCACCCGCCAGCCGGTCATATTATAGCTCTTGGAGAGGGAATGAAATTCCACCCCAGCCTCCCTGGCTCCAGCTGCCTCAAGAAAGCTCACCGGGCGGTAGCCATCGAAAGCCACCTCAGTGTAGGGCCCATCATGGCAAACAGCGATGTCATATTTTTTGGCAAAGGCGACCACCTGCTTAAAAAATTCGAGCTCCGCCACCGCCGCCGTGGGGTTATTGGGATAATTGATCCATAATATTTTCGCTTTTCTAGCAATACCCCCCGGAATACGATCCAAATCGGGTAAAAAATCGTTATCTTCAGTAAGCGGCATATAGTGCGAAGAGCCGCCAGCGAACATGGTTCCTATGGAGTAAACGGGATAGGCCGGGTCGGGGACCAGGGCGATATCTCCAGGGTCGATGAAGCAGAGGGCGATATGCCCGATGCCCTCCTTAGCACCGATGAGGGGCAATACCTCCCTGTCCGGATCAAGGGTCACGCTAAATCTTCTTTCATACCACTGGGCAATGGCGCGGCGGAACTCGGGGAGGCCCTCTGACTCAGGATAGCGATGATTTTGGGGGTCCTGGGCTGCCTGGCACAACCGCGCGATGATATGCCGTGGTGTGGGGATATCCGGATCGCCGACTGCGAGGCTGATCACATCCTCCCCATGAGCCCGCTTCTCCGCGATCTTCCGCGAGATCTCGACGAAGAGATAGGGCGGCAGGTTTTCAATACGCCTAGCCGTTCTCATTTTGCGAACTAAGGCCTACTTCTCAAACTTTACTTTCAGTGCCTCAAACACTAGCGGATCCCACCTCGCCTGCTGCCAGGCTCTGGCACCGGATATGTCGAGCTTCTCCACATCGAGCTTTGCCCCGCTGAAGTCGGCGCCCTCGAGATCGGTTTGGGCTAATACAGCGCCGGTGAGGTCAGCGCCGCTGAAGAGCGTGCCGCGCAGTCTGGCACGGGTTAAATTGGCGCCGGTGAGGTTGGCATTCGAAAGGTCGGCATCGGTGAGATCGGCGCCGTTCAGGTCAGCGCCGGATAAATTCGCCCCGGAAAGGTCGCAATTCAGCATATCGGCCTGCACCAGCGTGGCACCAGATAGATCGGCATCGCTTAGATCATCGCCGCGTAGGTCAGCGCTGGGCTTGATTTTCTCAACCAGACTTTCATCCATTCTAACTCCTCCAAATATTTTAATTACCTGAACACAAGATGTCCACGCCTAGTCAGGCCACTCACCCTGAAACACCATCTCCGCAGGTCCGCGGAGCATCACCTCCCCAACCCCGTCCCAATCAACCGTGAGCACGCCTCCCGGTAATATTATATCGACATCGCCGGCCACGCGGTCATGAAGTCGGGCTACCACTGCCACTGCACAGGCACCGGTGCCGCAGGAGAGGGTCTCCCCTACCCCACGCTCCCAGACCCTGGCCTCGATTTTTTCGAGCTTCTCGGTCGGTTTTCGACTTAGCACGTTGGCCACTTCAAAGTTGATCCTGTCAGGGAAAAGAGGATGATTTTCCATCACGGGCCCCAGTTCGGCAAGAGGAAAGTTTGCTATCGGCTCATCTAAGAAGCAGACGGCGTGGGGATTTCCCATAGAAAGGCAGGTTAAAAGGAGTTTTTTGCCCTGAACGATAATGGGATAATCTAGGATTATGTCAAGTTCCTCCTCGATGAGCATCGGTATCTCATCGGCCTTAAACTTGGGCTTCCCCATATCTACCTGGATGAGGTTTCCATGAGAGCGCACCTTTCTCATGCCGCCTAGCGTTTCCACCACAAGCTCCCTGGCATCGACCAGTCCCCTATCGATGGCATATCTGGCGAGGCACCTCAGCCCATTACCGCAGGCCTCTGCCTCCGAACCATCCGGGTTGTACAGTCGCATCCGCAAATCGGCAACCTTTGAAGGGAGCAGGACGATGAGGCCATCGGCGCCGATACCGAGGTGGCGGTGGCACATGGCTTTTGCCAGCGGCGACCAATTGTGCTCTTCATCAGCATCGATAAATATGAAATCGTTGCCCGTCGCCTGCAGCTTAGCGAATTTCATTTTTTCGCCTTTCTCGGTTGCTCTGTTAATTCAATCCTGATTTATCAACAATTTATCCTTGTCAGTAGCTTTAGTGCGTTTTTCTGACTCTGCCAATTCAACCCCTGTATTTTTAAATAGGAATCCTTGAATGAGGCTGCAAATTGGTTCCTCCATCCCATTCCTCGCCTCAAACCAGTGGATTGCCTCATCGTTGGGGCGGAACCAGGCATATTGATGGCGGGCGAAGCGGTGGGTCTCATATTTTATCCGCTGCACCGCCTTAGAAAGGTCGACCTCCCCTTTAAGATATTGCCCGATCTGCTTGTAGCCCAGCCCCGACATCGCCGGGAGGTCAAGCGAGTAGCCCCGCTCCAGAAGCCCCTCTACCTCCTGAACTAGGCCTTGCTCCATCATACGATCCACCCTGGAATCGATCCTCCGGTACAAATCCTCCCTGGCGGTAGTGAGCCCAATAGTTAAAGTGCGAAAACTTTGCAACAAAGGCGAGCTTCCCTGGAGCTGGGAGAAGGGGAGCCCGGTAGTACGAAAAACCTCAAGCGCTCTGACCACCCGGCGCACATTGCGGGGGTCGATCCGTTGCGCCGCAGTGGGGTCAACCCCCTTTAGTTCCTCATAGAGTGCCATATAGCCTTCCGCTGCCGCTTTCTCCTCCAGGCTACGCCTCAGTTCAGCGTCCGGGGGAACAAGGGGGATTCTGAAGCCTCCTACCAGCGCCCGCACATAAAGTCCACTGCCGCCAACCAAGAGCGCTAGCCTCCCCCGCCGCTGAATATCCTCGATTGCCCTTATGGCCATCTCCTGATAAAGGGCGACGGTGAAATCCTGGTCCGGGTCGACTACATCGATGAGGTGGTGGGGAACCAGGGCGCGCTCTTCGGGGCTTGGCTTCGCCGTGCCGATGTCCATACTACGAAAAACCTGGCGGCTGTCGGCGCTAATGATCTCGCCACCAAAGACCTGTGCCAGATGGATCGCCAGAGCGCTCTTGCCCACCGCGGTGGGGCCCACAATCGCAATAAGGTGGCTCATTTCTTGATCGCTGCTGTTTGCTCCACGATAGTTAGAAATTCCTTCGCCTTGAGGCTCGCTCCCCCCACCAGGGCACCGTCGATCTCGTGCTGTCCGATAAATTCGGCGATATTGGCAGCGGTCACGCTTCCTCCGTATAGAATCCTGATCCCCTGGGCGATCCCCTTACTGTAAAGCTGAGCTACTGTCTCCCTGATAATGCCGATAGTAGCATTTGCCCCCTTACCGGTAGCTGCTCTTCCCGTGCCTATAGCCCAGACAGGCTCATAGGCGATAACCATCCCGTTAAGCGATTCAATGCCCTGAAGCGCCCCTGTCACCTGCCTGGTTACCACCTCCTCAGTCCTTTCCGCCTCCTTCTCCTCAAGCCGCTCACCAACGCAGAGGATCGGGGTTAGCCCCGCGGCGAGCGCTGCTTTAACCTTCCTGTTCACTAACTCATCGGTCTCACCGAAGTATTGCCTACGCTCGGAGTGGCCCAGAATGACATACTCACAAATTCCGCAAAGCATCAATGGTGAAATCTCACCAGTGTAGGCACCCTGCTCCTCAAAGTACATATTTTGCGCTCCTACCTTGATAGATGAGCCCTGAAGAAGCTCCTTGACTAAAGATAACGAAAGGAAAGGAGGACAGAGCACCTTCTCGACGCCCGCTATGCGTTCAAGCCCCTCCTTCATCTCCATTACCAGGGCTGAGGCCTCCGCCAGGGTGGTATTCATCTTCCAGTTGCCAGCGATCATTGGTGCTCTCATCTTACGCTCCAAATTTCTTAAGCTTCAGGGCATTTGCCAAGGCCAGGGGCATAACATCGGTTGCCGGAAACCTCCCCAGGGCCCCGCTAATGCATTCCCTTTCCGAGAACTTTACCACCCCATCGGGGCGGCATAGTTTGGAGCACAGTAGAAAGGGGACAGGATGCCAACTGTGCCCCTTCAATACTGCGGGGGTGGAATGGTCAGCGGTAACGATGATGACATCCGGATCGAGGTCGATGAGCCGGGGCAAGGCTCGATCCACCTCCTCGATAACCATGACCTTTCGCGCAAAGTCCCCGTCCTCGCCAGCGATATCGGTCTCTTTAACATGGAGAAAGAAAAAATCGTAGCTATTGTAGTGTTCGGCCAGGGTGGAAAGCTGCTCCTCAACGGTGGCACCTGTGGAGAGAACCTCCATGCCCACCACCTTGGCCAGCCCACGATACATGGGATAGGGGGCGATGGCAGCGGGTTTAAGACTGAAGACCTCGCTCATCTTGGGGAAATCAGGATAGTGGGCAAAGCCACGCAGCAGCACCATGTTTGAGGGATAGCGATCGGCGAGGGTAGACCTTGCCCGAGCGATAAATTCATTGGCAATACTTGCGGCCTTTTCAGCCCGGGGAGAGTGAGCGATAACATCCCTTGGTGAGACTCCCTCCCGCTGGGGGTCGGAATCGCCAAGTGCGCTCAAGAACCCCTCCCCGCGGAAAACTGCCACAAAACGGTGCTCCCTTACCGGCGAGACAAGAATCGCCACACCTTCTATATTCATCCCGTCCAGAAGCCGGCATAATTCGGAGCACCTTTGGGTGGAGAGGCGCCCTGCCCGGCGATCGGTGATAAGACCAATCCCGTCTATGGTGCAGAAGTTGCCCCTGGCGGCGACGTCCCCCGTTTTTAGCTCGAAGTCTATGCCTAAAGCCTCCAGCATGCCCCGCCCCACGATAAACCTCAGCGGGTCGTATCCGAAGAGAGCCAGATGGCCGGGGGCGCTGCCCGGTGTGATCCCCGAGCCAACCGTGTCGATCATGCCACAGATACCCTCTCTTGCCAGCCGATCGAGGTTGGGGGTTTGAGCGCTTTCCAGCTCTGTCCTGCCCGTCTCGGGATGGGGTAGCCCTCCTAGGCCGTCGATGACCAGGAGTACGATCTTGGATGGGGTGGGGCTTACGATCTCTCTTATTTGATCAAGCCCTATCATCGGCTCTCCTTGTCCTGGAGCACTGCCACCCCGGGCAGGGTTTTACCCTCCAGAAACTTTAATGATGCCCCGCCACCCGTGGAGACGTGGGTTATCTTATCCACCAGTCCCATCTCCTCGATAACCTCAGCAGTGGAACCGCCTCCGATGATGGTGGTGGCGTCCAAACCTGCCAGCAGGTTTGCGATAGCCTGGGTACCCTTGCTGAACTTGGGAAACTCGAATACACCAACCGGGCCATTCCAGATAATTGTTTTGCACTTTCGCAGCTTGGCAGCAAATAGCTCGATGGTCTGTGGCCCGATATCCATAACATACCAACCTGAAGGCACGCCGGTGATAGGTACAGTCTTGGTCCGGGCATTAGGGGCGTACCTATCGGCAACCACCACATCGCTGGGCAGAAGGAGGTGAGCTCCTTTCTTGGCGGCTTTCTCCATCAGCCACTGTGCCAGGCCTACCTTATCTTTGTCTATCGACGACTGGCCGACATCTAACTTCAGCGCCTTTAAAAAGGTGGAGCCCATACCGCCGGCTATGAGCAAGGAATCGACCCTTTCCAGTATATACTCTAAAACACCGATCTTGCTACTTATCTTTGCCCCTCCAATGATGGCGGCGAAGGGACGAACTGGATCATTTAGTGCCTTATCCATAATATCGATCTCTTTCTCCATCAGGAAACCGGCGACCGCAGGAAGATGCTCCGCGACGCCCACAGTGGAGGCGTGTATCCTGTGGGCGGTGCCGAAGGCATCATTAATATAGATGTCAGCGAGTCGCGCGAGCGCTTGGGCGAAGCCGGGGTCATTTTTCTCCTCCTCAGGGTGAAAGCGCAGGTTCTCCAGCAAGAGGACCTCTCCCTCTTTGAGCCTCCCCACCGCTTCTTCGACCTGGGGGCCAATACAATCCATTGCCATTTCCACCGGCGAGCCCAGGATCTCAGAGAGTCGCCTGGCTACTGGAGCCAGCCTTAGCTCATCGACCACTTTTCCCTCGGGACGCCCCAAATGGGAGCAAAGGATCACCCGCGCCTTCCTATCGATAAGGTACCTGATGGTGGGGAGCACCGCTCGAACGCGGGTGTCATCGCTGATGGCCCCGGTCCCCTCATCTAAGGGAACGTTAAGGTCAACTCGGACCAGCACCCGTTTCCCGCTTAAATCGATGTCCCTGACGGTTTTCTTATTCATTTTCACTCCTTGCGCTCTAGCCCTTGCTTTATGCCTCTCACCTCCGCCACTACCGCTGGATCGGCGTCGAAGACGCTCACCCCGCTCAGATCAGCCTCCCTGATCTTTGAGCTGTAGTCTATAAAGCCAAGCACCTCAAAATCGGGCATGCTGCTGGTAATAAACTGGCGGTCGGCATTGCTACTGGTCTTAGAGCCCACGACATAGCACCTCTCGATGCCCAGATCCCCTGCCAGTCTCCTGATCGCCTCTGCCGTTTGGATGCTCCTTCTCCCTGGCTCGACAACGATGATCAAGGCATCCACCGCCTGTGCCGTCCCCCGGCCAAGGTGCTCTACCCCGGCGTCCATATCCATGATCACTACGTCAGACTCCCTAAAGAGGAGGTGGCTCATCAGGCTTTTAAGCAGAGCGCTCTCCGGGCACATACAACCGCTCCCCCCTGTCTTCACTGTGCCCATGGTGAGCAACCTGATCCCATCTATTTTTGCCGAGAACTGCTCAGGGATGTCATCGACCCTGGGGTTGAGCTTATAGAAAGGGGCCTTGCTCCCCGGCCTGGCTCCGGTGCGCTCCTCAATCAAATCTTTCATTTCAGCGATGGGGGTGATGCGACGCGCCTCATCCTGAGGTAGACCGAGAGCCATGGCGAGATTAGCATCGGGGTTGGCATCTATAGCCAGTACCGCCTTTCCTTCAGTGGCGTAAAGGCGTGCCAGCAGGCTTGCCAGGGTAGTTTTGCCCACGCCTCCTTTTCCCGTGATCGCCAGCTTCATCCTTATTCCACCTTCATCAGGCTTTTTTCTCAACTTCGGATGGATGTTAGATTTCGAAGCCAAATCCTCCATGATCGCTCACAGATATTTTGCCTTGGCCTCTATATCGGAATCATCATGCCGATCCCTATACTGCATATCATATCAAGATACCGTGGTCAAGCGCCCCTTGGCCACCATATTAGCTAGCCCCATTTCAAAATCGGGGTAGTCTACCGAGAACCCCGCTAACACAAACATCAGGTGCACATGTGGCACCTGATGTTTGTTTTTCGAACTTTACACTAGGCTTCATTAAGCAAGAACCCTTCTTTATTTACAGGCCTGATATTGCTTCTTCACTTCCACTGAAAGAATAAGCTCTGGAAAGGGTGAAATGATTTAAAGGCTCGATCTACCTCTTCTCTTCTTTTGAAGGAATGAGCTCGGGAAAGGATGAAATAACCCGCTGGGCGATCCCGTCGGCATCTAAATTATACTTGGCACGGAGCACTTCCTGAGAGCCATGCTCCACGAACTCATCGGGTAGCCCAATACGCTCCACCCGAAGATCAGTAATATGCGAACTATCCAGAAGATCAACAACCACGCTGCCAAACCCACCCCAAAGGGCGTTCTCCTCTACCGTAACCACCCGCTTGGTGCGACGAGCCACGTCCAGTATCAGTGAGGAGTCCAGGGGCTTGACGAAACGAGCATTAACTACAGTGCATTCTATGCCCTTCTCAGCCAGCCTGTGGGCCGCTTCAAGGGCAGGGGCCACGGTAACCCCGATAGCGAGAATGCCGACATCCTCTCCTCCCCGCAGCACCTCCCCCTTCCCTATGGGGAGTTCCTGCCACACCTCACTCAGCAGCACGCTGGATCCTGAGCCCCGGGGGTAGCGAAGCGCAAAGGGGCGATTTGCCCTCACTGCGGTATTGAGAAGGTGCTGAAGTTCACTTTCGTCCTTGGGAGAGGCGAGTACCAGATTAGGGATAAAGCTGAGATAAGAAAGGTCGAAGGTGCCCTGGTGGGTCTTGCCGTCCTCGCCCACAATGCCCCCGCGATCGATGGCGAAGATTACCGGCAGATTCTGGAGGCAGACATCGTGAATGATCTGGTCAAGGGCACGCTGGAGGAAGGTGGAGTATATGGCTACAATTGGGATAAAACCATGGGTGGCCAGCCCTGCTGCGAAGGTCACGGCATGTTGTTCACATATGCCGACGTCGAAGACTCGCTCCGGGAACTCATCGGCGAGGAGGCTTAGCCCGGTGCCTTCAGGCATCGCCGCAGTGACCGCGATTATCTTGGGATTCTCCCTGGCGAGGCGAAGGACGGTTTGGCTAAAGACCTCGCTATAGGAAAGGGTGTTCACCTTCTTGCCTTGATTTGGAGACACACCGTGAAAACCGACTGCATCATCCTCAGCAGGGCGATGCCCTTTGCCTTTCTTGGTAACCACATGAACCAAGATGGGCCTTAGATCGTATTCTCCAGCCTGGGCGAGAGTCGCCTCAAGCTCGGCGAGATCATGACCATCAATGGGTCCAATATAAGTGAAGCCCAGCTCTTCCCAGAACATCGAAGGAATAATCATACCCTTAACGCCCTTCTTGATCCTTCCTCCTATCAGCTGAAGCCAATGTGTCCGGGGCAGTCTGGTGACCACATGCGACGCCTCTTCTCTGGCTCGATAGTAACGGCGGTCGAGCCTGAGCCGAGAAAAAAGCCTGGATAAGGCACCCACGTTGGGTGAGATCGCCATCCCGTTGTCATTGAGTACCACGATGAGCCTGGTGCCCAGGTGTCCCGCATGATTGAGGGCTTCAAAAGCCATGCCCCCTGTCAAGGAGCCATCGCCGACGACCGCGATCACATTGTAGCTTTCCCCGGCGAGGTCGCGAGCAATCGCCATACCCAGCGCCGCGGAGATCGAGGTTGAAGCGTGCCCGGCACCGAAAGGATCATGGGGGCTCTCCTCCCGGTCGGTGAATCCGCTAAGCCCGCCGTGCTGGCGAATAGTAGAAAAGCGCTCCCTGCGCCCGGTGAGCAGCTTGTGAGCGTAGCTCTGATGCCCTACGTCCCACACGATCTTGTCCAGGGGGCTTTTGAAGGTGCGATGCAGCGCGATAGTGAGCTCCACCACACCCAGGCTGGAGGCGAGATGTCCGCCAGTGGCGTCCACTGTGGTAACGATCCTGCTCCGTATCTCGGCGGCAAGCTGCGCCAGCTGGGGAAGGGTAAGTCCCTTCAGGTCGGCAGGCTCATTGATGCTATCTAGAATCACGGTGCTTCTCTCCTCGAGATAGGGTCATATTAGCAATGGAGATCGAGATTTGTCAAGGAAGCTTTCCTTCCTCCAATGCCCGCACCTTCTCCAGTCGCTTGGCATGCCTCCCCCCTTCAAACTCAGCGGCAAGATAGGTTTTAACGATCTCTTTGGCCGGCCCCTCCCCTATCACCCACTCCCCAAGGCAGAGGACATTGGCATCGTTATGCGCCCTGCTGCGCTGGGCGCTGAAGGTGTCATGGCAGAGGGCGGCACATATTCCGGGCACCTTATTGGCCACGATGCTCATGCCGATGCCCGTGCTGCATACCAGGATGCCGTGGTTAAAGCGCCCCTGGGCAACCGCCTGAGCTACCTTGCCCCCAATATCGGGATAGTCCACCGAGCCAGTATCGTAGCAGCCGAAGTCCTCATACCCGTGCCCCAGCTCCGAGAGGAGCTCCATAATTGCCATTTTTAGATTCAGCCCCCGATGGTCGCAGCCAATAGCGATCCGCATTAGACCTCCTTTACAGTAGCTCCGCATGCCCTGGCTATCTCCCCACTGCTTATAGCTCCTTCCCGCAGAATCCTGGGGGGCTCAGCGGTGAGGTCGAGCACCGTGGAATCGACGCCTCCGGGACACCCACCATCGATGATGAGGTCGACCCTGTCCCCCAGTTGGTTATAAACCTCCTGAGCGGTCAGGGGGCTGGGGCTGCCGGTGAGGTTAGCGCTTGTGCCAGTGATCGGGGCGCCCAGCCCCTCGATTAGGGCGATTGGAATAGGGTGAGCCGGCACTCGCACCGCAATTTTTTCGCCCTCCCCTGTGATCAGACTCGATACTGAAGGCGATTTATACAAAACCAGGGTTAAACCTCCAGGGAGGAAGTGCTTCGCCAACCGCCATGCGATCTCAGGCACATCCCTGGCCACAGACGTAACCTGGGACACATCGGCAAGGAGCAGGGGAATGGCGAGATGGTGCGGTCTCCCCTTCGCTTCATAAACCCTTATAACAGCACCCTCGTCAAAGGCATTGGCGCCCAGCCCATAGACGGTGTCCGTGGGGAAGGCGAGGATCCCCCCCTTCTTTAAGATGTCGATCGCCTGATGAATCTGCCCCTCCATCTTGACGCCAGTATACCACAGTGATAAGCTTTGGTCGAGGATGCAGCGGGCTATGGAGCAGAAAGAGGACAGCTTCAGGGTGACCACCAGCGATGACCTGGAGGTCTCCACATATCTGGAGATCGCCAAGCAAAAGGCTGGCGAGCAGCCCATCGTGGAGAAGGTGCCCGAGGTGGAACGCGAGGCGGTGGTGGTGATCGACTTCGGCTCGCAATACAGCATGCTCATCGCCCGGAGGGTGCGGGAATGCCTGGTCTACAGTGAGGTATTGCCCTACGATACCCCGTGGCAAAGGATAGCCTCCCTTAAGCCCAGGGGGTTCATCTTCTCCGGGGGCCCAGCCAGCGTCTGCGACCCCGGAGCGCCGCTTGCCCCTGCCCATATCTATGAAAGCCATCTCCCCATACTGGGCATTTGCTATGGCATGCAGGTGCTCACCCATCAGCTTGGAGGGAGAGTAGCCCTGGGGACGAGGCATGAGTATGGTCATGCCATCCTGCATCAGAGTGCCGTGGAATCGCCCATTTTCGCTGACTTGCCCCCCTCCATGACTGTCTGGATGAGCCATGGCGACCAGATTGTGGAGATGCCCCCTGGCTTTACCACCCTGGGTTATACAGAAAATTCCCCTATCGCTGCCATGGGCAATGAGCATGGGATCATTGGAATACAGTTTCACCCCGAGGTGGCCCATACCCCTCATGGGAAGGATATCCTGAAAAACTTCCTTTACCATATCTGTGGCTGCAGCGGCAACTGGACCCCCGGCAGCTTTATCGCGGAGAGCGTAGCCAGGATCAGAAAGCAGGTAGGGAAAGGTCGGGTTATCTGCGCCCTCTCCGGGGGTGTTGACTCCGCAGTAACAGCAGCGCTGGTTCACCGTGCCATCGGCGATCAGCTAACCTGCATCTTTGTCAATAATGGCCTGCTGCGCCAGGAGGAGGCGGAGCGCACCATCAATACCTTCCAGCGGAACCTGAAGATGAACATCATAGACATTGATGCCAGCGATAGGTTTCTCCAGCGTCTTAAGGGAGTTACTGAGCCTGAAATGAAGCGCCGCCTGGTAGGGGAGGAATTCATCCGGGTGTTCGAGGATGAGGCCGCCAAGCTGGGAAGGGTGGATTTCCTGGCTCAGGGAACCCTTTACCCCGATGTTATCGAGAGCGTCACCGCGGAGAGCAGTGCCTCGGCGAAGATAAAGACCCATCACAATGTGGGCGGTCTGCCGACAAAGATGACCCTTTCCCTAATCGAGCCGCTTCGCTACCTGTTCAAGGATGAGGTGAGAGAGGTGGGGCTCGCCGTGGGTATGCCTGAGGAGATGGTATGGCGCCAGCCCTTCCCCGGACCCGGGCTGTCTATCAGAATTATCGGTGAGGTGACCAGGGAAAAGCTGGAGATATTGCGGGCTGCCGACTGGATCGTGATGAACGAGATCAAGAAGGCGAAGCTATACCGCCAGCTCTGGCAGAGCTTCGCGGTCTTGACCGATACCAGGAGCGTTGGGGTGATGGGAGATTTTCGCACTTATGGCTATCTCATTGCGATCCGCGCCGTGACCTCAGAGGATGCCATGACCGCCGACTGGGCCCGCCTCCCATACGACCTGCTGGCGCGCATCTCAAATCGCATCGTCAACGAGGTCCCCGAGGTGAACCGAGTGGTTTATGATGTCTCCTCAAAGCCGCCGTCAACTATAGAATGGGAATAAGAAAAGGAGGCGACAAATGACCTACGAAAACGACTATGAAGATGAGGGAGCTCCGGAGCTGGACCTTGAGATGCTGCGAGAGGACATGATTGGGGAGCTTCAGGCGATCAATCAGTATCAGGAGCACATCGACACCATAGAGGACGAAGAGGTGGCAGAGGTCTTAGCACACATTCGTGATGAGGAAAAGGAGCACCTCGTCGAGCTTACCAAGCTTATTCAGAAGCTCGATCCACTCCAGGCTGAGATGTTCAAAAAGGAGGGGCTATAACTAGCTATAAAGGGGGTGACACAGATGCAAATAGGTTGGTGGAAGACGGTATTATCATACCTATTCGGAGTGGTGGCCCTGGGATGTCTCGTGGTGGGTATAGTAAGCGAAGTGCTCAAGGAGGAATACGGGCTAACCAACCCATTCTCTTGGTACTATATTGCGATAGCTGTCTTTGTGGGTGCGGCATGGCTGGCAATTCTTAGACTGCGCTCGCCACATAGTGTGAGGAGCATACCGCCTGAGAGTGAATAATTGCTAAAGGTGCTGGTCATTGGAGGAGGGGCCAGGGAGCATACACTGGTTTGGAAGCTCGGCCAGAGCCCCAGCGTTGAGGAGATCTATGTTGCGCCGGGGAATGCGGGGACTGGGCTCATCGCAAAAAACCTGGACCTTAAACCTACAGAGCTTGAGACCCTAGCCCAGGCGGCCCAGGAACGAAGAATCGATCTCGTCGTAGTCGGCCCTGAAGCACCGCTTGCCGCAGGCATTGTCGATCTTTTTCAAGGTCGTGGCATTCCCATCTTCGGTCCCAACAAAGAGGCGACGAAGATCGAGTCGAGCAAGGTTTTCGCCAAGGGGCTGATGCAAAGATACGGTATCCCATGCGCCCAGAGCCGAAGTTTTTCGTCCTTTGGCGAGGCAAGGGATTATGTCAAGGCTGAGCAGCCCCCCATTGTGGTCAAAGCAGACGGGCTGGCGGCGGGTAAAGGTTCCATCGTGGCCAATTCCACCACTGAGGCGCTAGTAGCGCTCTCCGAGATCATGGAGAAGCGGATATTCGGCGAGGCTGGTGACCAGGTTCTGGTGGAAGAGTGGCTGACGGGGAAAGAGGTGAGCCTACTTGCCTTCACCGATGGTAAAACCGTCGTTCCTATGGTGCCCGCCTGCGACTATAAAAGGGCCTGCGATGGCGATGAGGGTCCAAATACAGGCGGTATGGGGAGCTATAGCCCGCCAAATTTCTTCGGTGCGGAGATGATAGACATGGTGAGGGATACCATCCTTGAACCTATGGTGCGGGCGATGGCAAAGGAGGGCCAGCCGTATAAAGGCGTTCTCTATGTCGGGCTTATGCTGACGGATCAGGGACCAAAGGCCTTGGAATTCAATGCCCGCTTCGGCGACCCTGAGAACCAGGTGATGCTCCCGCTTCTTGAGGGCGACCTGGTGGACATCATGCTGGCGGTGCTCGATGAGCGGCTGGATAAAATGGAGATTAAGTGGCGCGATGAAGCCTGCGTGGGGGTGGTCATGGCGTCGGGTGGTTATCCCGGCAGCTACAAGACAGGTTTCCCCATCGAGGGATTAGACGAACTTGATGAGGACATTTTGGTGTTTCATGCCGGAACGATGGCGAGCCATGGCGTAATATACACTGACGGGGGGCGGGTGCTCACTGTGGCTGCCAGGGGCAGGACTATCGCTGAAGCGAGGGATAGGGTCTACAGCAATATCCCGCGCATTCATTTTGAGGGCTGCCATTATCGCGAGGACATCGGGGCTAGGGAGGTGCCCCCGTGAGTTCCTATGATGTAATAATCGTCGGTGCCGGTCCCGCTGGTGCCACGCTAGGTTATGAGCTGGGCCGCAGGGGGCTAGCAGTGCTCATCCTCGAAAAAGAGAAGATACCCCGATACAAGCCCTGTGCCGGGGGGATCACTTCTCGGGCTTTGAGCTTACTTGACTTTGACATCAGCGCGGTGACCGAGAGAATAGCTTACGGGGTCAGAATCATGTATCAGTTCAGCGACGAGTTCATTAAGCGGCATAAGGAACCCCTGGTTTATTTGGTGATGCGGAGCAAATTCGATCATTTACTCGTCCAGAAGGCTCAGGAAGCGGGCGTGTCCCTCGTCGATGGCGTGAGGGCTGATGAACTGGAGATAACAGCTTCCGGGGTTAAGGTGATGACCCCCGAGGGCCCCTTCAATGCCAAAGTTGTCGCCGGCGCCGATGGCGCCAAAGGGATGGTGGCCAAGAGACTAGGCTTGATGAGGGATGTCGAACTCGGTATCGCCATTGAAGCTGAAGTGTCTGTCACCCAGGATAAACTGGAGGATTGGGATTCCCTTATTGGGCTGGATTATGGGCAAATACCCGACGGCTATGCATGGGTTTTCCCCAAAAAGGATCATCTGTCGGTCGGGGTTGGGGGACCAGTTCATTTATCAAAAAGGCTTAAACCTTACCTGGAACGGCTGCTCCAGCACCTGGGAGAATACGACATTACCGATTTGACTGGCCACCTAATGCCGTTGCGAAGGCGGGGGATGGCTATTCAGCGGGGCAACGTCCTCCTGCTTGGCGATGCTGCGGGTTTAATTCACCCCCTTACCGGAGAAGGCATTTACTATGCAATTAGGAGCGCACAGCTTGCGGCTCCGGTAATCGCCGGCGCGTTACACGCTGATACCATCAACCTGAAAGACTACCAGCAGGCAGTTGATTCCCAGCTAATGCACGGCCTCGAGGAGGGCCGGGCCATATTGAAAATCTTCTCCCAGTCGCCGCGCTTCTACTTCGACTTAGTCAAGGGGAGCGATATCGTCTGGATGCATATTTGTCAGGCCCTGCTGGGAGCCAGGCCAGCCTTTGTTTAATCTTCTGATAGGAGCATAGATATGTCACTAGTCGGCGTGGTTATGGGGAGCAAATCGGATGAGCAATTGATGCAGCCGGCGCTGGACATGCTGCAGCAGCTGGGCATCGAATATGATGTCTCGGTCATCTCTGCGCACCGTAACCCGGAAAAGACGCGGGAGTACGGATTAAAAGCCGAGCGGCGCGGGATTGAGGTTATCATAGCCGGAGCGGGGAAAGCGGCGCATCTTCCTGGCGTCCTCGCCAGCTGGACCACCCTGCCCATCATAGGCGTTCCCCTGGGAACAAGCGAACTCCTGGGGGTGGACGCCCTCTACTCCATGGCACAGATGCCTGCCGGGGTGCCGGTGGCCTGTGTTGCCATAGATGGGGCCAAGAATGCTGCATTGCTGGCCGCTGCAATTTTAGGCCTGAAGCATGAAGAGATTAAAAAAGCCTATGAAAAGTATCGTAGAAGCCTGTCGGAAGGACAGCTAGAGCCAACATCTGGGCGGGGTAAAGCCACGAAAAAGAGTTCTGCGAAGAATACAAGCTAATCCTATTAGAGAATCATAGGAACTATTAGCCAGGTAACGTGGGGGCGAAAAAGGACGAAAAAATGATTGAGAGATATTCAAGGCCGCAGATGAAAAAGGTCTGGACCGATGAATCGAAGTTCGAGAAGTGGCTCCAGGTGGAGATCGCGGTCTGCGAGGCCTGGGCCGAACTAGGGGCCATCCCTAAGGAGGCGCTCCCCAAGATAAAAAACGCCAGCTTCAATATTAAACGCATCGATGAGATACTTAGAAGAACGCACCATGATATGACCGCCTTCATCGGCGCGGTGGCGGAGAGCCTGGGGGAGGAGAGTCGCTTCATTCACCTCGGGCTTACCTCTTCCGATGTTATAGACACTGCGCTCAGCCTGCAGCTGGTGGCGGCAGCAGACCTCCTGGATCAGGACATTGCCGAGTTCATCGCGGTGCTGAAGGAGAAGGCGGTGGCGCACCAGCATACCATTATGATGGGGCGCACCCACGGCGTTCACGCCGAGCCCACCACCTTTGGCCTGAAGCTTGCCCTTTGGGTCGAGGAGATGAAGCGGAACGCGCAACGGCTTGTCGAGGCGAGAAAGGCTATCGCGGTGGGCAAGATTTCGGGGGCTGTGGGCACCTATGCCACAGTGACCCCCGAGGTAGAAAAAATCGCCTGTGCCAAGCTGGGGCTTGAGGCAGCGCCGATCTCCAGCCAGATTGTGCAGCGCGATCGCCACGCCCAGTTTGTAACCACACTGGCTATCATCGCCAGCTCGCTGGAGAAGTTCGCCACCGAGATCAGGGGGCTGCAGAGGACGGAGATCCTTGAGGCCGAGGAGCCTTTTGAAGAGGGGCAGACCGGCTCCTCAGCGATGCCCCACAAGCGCAACCCCGAGCTCTGCGAGCGCATCTCGGGCCTGGCCAGGCTGGTGCGGGGGCATGCCCTGACATCGCTGGAGAACATCGCCTTGTGGCATGAGCGCGACATCAGTCACTCCTCCACCGAGCGGATCATCCTCCCCGACTCCTGCCTGGTGCTGGACTATGTCCTCTACCTATTCACCTACATTATGAAAGGGCTGCGGGTCTACCCGGAGCACATGAAGGAGAACCTGGAGGTCACCAAGGGACTGGTCTTCTCGCAGCGGGTGATGCTGGCTTTAATCGATAAGGGTCTCAGCCGGCAAGAGGCGTATGAAATGGTGCAGCGCAGTGCGATGAAGGCGTGGCAGGATAGGACAAGCTTTTTCGACCTTCTGAGTGGCGACCCCGATATCAGCAAGCACCTTTCCAAATCTGAGCTCGAGGGCATTTTCGACTATGGCTACTTTCTGCGCCATGTGGGCGCCATCTTCGAGCGGCTGGGGCTGGGGTAGGGCTGGAGGTACTACGTTTCAGGGCAAAGCGATGCGAAAGCTATGCATCGTCAATGTGCTCTTAGTTTTGACACTTATCACAATTGGTTGTGGCAAAGGCACTTTAGAGAATTCTACGCTTGTTCAGGCAACCTGTGTCGGTGTTATTGACGGGGATACAATTGAGGTGCTTATCGATGGCCAGATATACACCGTGCGTTACATTGGCATGGACACGCCAGAGATAGATGACCCCCGCCCGGATATCCAGGCTGTGGCGGAGGAAGCAACGCTAGTGAATAGAAATCTGGTGGAAGGAAAGGCCGTCAAGCTGGAAAAGGATGTGTCGGAGACCGACCGATATGGCAGGCTCCTGCGCTATGTGTATGTTGGCGACACTTTTATCAATGCCGACTTGGTAGCTAGTGGCTATGCATGGGCGAAAAGCTACCCGCCCGATGTCAAATACGACGCCCTCTTAAAAGACCTGGAAACAGAGGCCAGGGAGACTTACCTGGGCATTTGGTGTAACACTACAGTAGCTTGTGACATCCAGATCACCAATATTTTCTACGATGGTATTGTCCCTAGTGTGGAATCCGATGAGTATGTAGAGGTAACAAATACTGGAGATGGGCCTCAAGATATAACCGGATGGTTACTGATAGATTTCTCGGATGGAAACCCCTCGTTCACCTTCCCGTCCTTTATCATGGCTTCAGGGGAAAGGATCCGAGTATATACCAATGAATGTCACCCCGAATGGGGATGCTTCAGTTTTGGGTATGGAAACGCTATCTGGAATAATGCTGATCCAGATACGGCAGCCCTGTATAACGCTGAAGGGCAGAAAGTCTCTATCAGGAGCTACTAAATGGAACTACTACTTGAAACCGATCTATCCAATCTCTTCTACCGGGGGAAGGTGCGTGATACCTATGACCTGGGCGATAAGCTGCTCATCATCGCCACCGACCGCATCTCCGCCTTCGATTCGGTGCTGCCCTGCGGCATCCCCGACAAGGGCATGGTCCTGAATCAGCTATCCGCCTTCTGGTTTGAGAAGACGGCGCACCTCGTCCCTAACCATCTTATCGCGGTGGTAGACGATGCACAGTGGCTTAATAACACCTACGGGGAGAAGGTCTGCTCTGGCTACTACTCCTTCCCCGACTACGTGGCGCGTCGCTCCATGGTGGTGAGGAAGGCGGAGCGCATCGACATCGAGTGCGTGGTGCGGGGCTACCTCTCCGGCGCAGCGTGGGCTGAGTACCAGGAAAAGGGAACGGTCTCCGGCGTTACCTTCCCCAACGGGCTTTTAGAAAGCGAAAAGCTTCCTGAGCCTATCTTCACCCCGACGACAAAGGCGGACTCAGGGCACGATGAGCCCATCACCCTCGACGAGATGAGGCGTCTTGTGGGCGATAAGCGAGCGGCAGAATTGATGGATAAGAGCATGAGGATATACTGCTACGCCCACGATTATGCGCTGGAGCGGGGTATCATCATCGCTGACACCAAGGTGGAATTTGGTCTGGTCAACGACCGGGTGATACTAATCGACGAGCTACTGACCCCGGACTCCAGCCGCTTCTGGGACGCGAGCCTGTATCAGGCGGGGCGCTCCCAGTCAAGCTTCGATAAGCAGCCAGTGCGCGACTGGCTCGTCCAGGCTGGTTGGGATAAGGAGCCGCCGGCGCCCATGCTGCCTGAGGATGTAATCGCGCAGACGACCGATAGGTATCGCGAGGCCTATCGCCGCCTCACCGGAAAGGAGCTCGAGGAGGGCTAGCCCTCAAGCACCCCTTTGGTGCTGGGCACCTTGCCAGCAAGCCGTGTATCTATTTTAGTGGCGCTATCCAACGCCCGCCCCAGCGCCTTGAAGAGCGCCTCCACCTTATGATGGTCGTCTGTCCCGGAAGGCACCTTCACATGGAGGTTCATCTTCGCCTCCTGGGCGAAGGTCTCCAAGAAATGGCGCACCAGGTCGGTCTCCAGGTCGCCGATCTTCTTTCTCTTGAAGGACGCATCCATCACGGCATATCCCCTGCCGGAGATGTCCACCGCTACCAGGGCGAGCGCCTCATCCATCGGCACGATGGCATGCCCCATCCGCGTGATGCCCTTTTTATCCCCCAGCGCCTTTTTCAGCGCCTGTCCCAGAGCTATAGCGACGTCTTCCACCACGTGATGCTGGTCCCAGCCAGAGGCTTTAATCTTTATGTCAAATAAACCGTGCTGGGCAATATGGGTTAGCATGTGGTCAAACATCTTGCTGCCAGTCTTGATCTCAAACTTTCCCCTGCCGTCGAGGGAGAGCGCAACGCTTATCTTTGTCTCTCCGGTCTCACGGGAAATGGTCGCTGTTCTTTTTTTTGCACTTTGTCTTGTCATGTCTTCCCTCCACGAGTGGAGCTAAAGTTCTGGACCATTCAAAATTTCAGGGGACACCCTTGAACCCCTCCCCGATCGTATCGGGGGACTTCCCTTAGATTAGCACATCTCCTTCAGCGCTTCAATGAGGGCGTCGGTATGCTCCGGCCTGCCCACGCTGATGCGAAGCGAGTTGCTCAGCAGCGGGGTGTCGAAATAGCGCAGGAAGATGCCCTTTTTCTGCAGCCCCTCGTAAATCAACCGGGCATTCCCTTTAACCACGGCGCAAAGGATGAAATTCGCCTGCGAGGGGAACGGCTTGAGAAACTTGAGCTCACCAAGTCTTTGGAAAAGTCGCTCCCGCTCGGAGATGATTTTTTGCACGGTGCCCTGGAGATATTCGATGTCGGCAAGCGACTCCTGGAGCGCAACCTGAGCTGCCAGGTTTATGTTATACGGCTGCTTGATCTTGAGAAGCTGTTCCGCGATCAGGGTAGGAAAAATTCCGTAGCCAATGCGCAGCCCGGCGAGTCCTGCCCATTTGCTGAAGCTGCGCAATACAATCAGGTTTTCATACTCGGGAACCAGGGGGGCGACGGTCGTCCCACTAAATTCATAATATGCCTCATCGATCACCACCACCTTGCCCAGCTTAACCAGCTCCAGGATATCGCGCTGGGGGGTGATATTGCCTGTGGGGTTATTTGGCGAGGCGATGAATATAATCTTGGTTTTTTCATTCTTTTCGCCCACTGCCTCTTTTATCCCGGCGATGTCGATGGCGTAGGATTTGTCACGGGGAACATCGATAACCTTACCGCCGCAAATCTCGGTGCAGAAGGGGTACATGCCGAAGGTAGGAACGCAGTTAATCACCCCATCGCCGGGCTCGAGGAAGAGGCGCAGGATAAGGTCGATGAGTTCATCGCTGCCGGCGCCGGCCACAATGTGCGCTGCGTCCACCCCAACATATCCCGCCAATGCTTTTCGCAATTCACGCTGCTCCGGGTCGGGGTAGATGTGGTAGAAGGGGTAACCGGCAAGGGCGCGCCCTACCTTTGGCGAGCAGCCATATGGATTCTCGTTGCCATCGAGCTTTATCACCCCCTCAATGGGTACACCAGCCCGCTCGCTGAGCACCTCAGGGGGTATGATGGGCTGGTATGCCTTGAGTCCCAACAGGTCGCCCCGCATCATCTTTTCGACCTCTTCACCTTGCCCCCTCCCTTTTTCGACCTCTCCACCTTGCCCTATCCCCCTTTCGATATCGCCCATCATTTACCACCCTTCTTCAGCCTTAGCTCCGCGGCTCGGGCGTGGGCGGTGAGCCCTTCCACCCTGGCGATGGTCGCCGCTGCAGGACCTAGCGCCTCCACATCCCCGTCGCTCAAAGAAACGATGCTGGTGAGCTTGAGGAAATCACCCACACCGAGGGGGGAGCTGAAGCGGGCAGTTCCTCCGGTGGGCATCACATGGCTCGGCCCGGCAACGTAGTCACCCAGCACCTCGGGGGAGTTTTTGCCGATAAAGATAGCCCCGGCATGGCGAATCTTTTCTATGTATGAGGAGGCATCGCGTACCATCAAGGAGAGGTGCTCCGGGGCATAGAGGTTAATCAGCTCAATAGCCTGCTCCATATCGGCGACCACGATTATACGGCCCCTTTCTTCCAGCGAGCGGCGGGCAATCTGGGCTCGCTCCAGCCCTTCAAGCTGGCGCGCCACCTCCCTATTGACCTCCTGGGCCAGCCTGGAGGAGGTGGTGATCAGTATCGCGACGGCTAGCAAATCGTGCTCTGCCTGTGCCAGGAGGTCGGCAGCGCAATGGGCAGGTGTGGCGGAATCATCCGCTAATATCACCGTCTCGGTGGGGCCATAAAGGCCATCTATATCGACCGCACCGTAGACCATACGCTTCGCCAGGGTTACGAAAAGGCCGCCGGGGCCGCAGACTTTATCCACTCTGGGGATGGACTCGGTGCCATAGGCGAGGGCGGCGATCGCTTGAGCGCCCCCTACCTTGAAAACCCGATCTACGCCGGCGATGTCCGCCGCCACCAGCGTAGCCGGGGGAACCTCGCCCCCATCTCCGGGAGGAGTGGTCAGGATGATCTCCTCTACCCCCGCGACCCGGGCCGGGATCGCCGTCATCAGCACCGTCGATGGGTAGCAGGCAGTGCCCCCGGGCACATAGATGCCCACCCTCTCCAGGGGACGAACGATCTGCCCTAGCCCGCCCTCCATGAATTCCTTGAGGCTGTGGCCAAGTTGAACCTGGTGAAAGGAGCGCACCCGCTCAGCAGTGATATTAAGCGCCGCGATAAGCTCTTGGTCCACCTTTCCGCAGGCCTCGCGGCACTCCTCCTTGCTTACCTCTAAGGATTCGAGCTCTATCCCATCGATCCGCTTGGTAAAGTCCAACAGGGCTGCATCCCCCTTATCTCGCACCGCAGCGATGATCCGGCCCACTGCCTCCTCAGGGGTGAGCTCCGCAGCGAAGGCCTCTTTTATCCTTCGCTTCACCTCAAGGGGAACTTCACCAAACTCAAGAGTGGCACGTTGTAATATTGCTTTAGCGTCTTGAAAACCACTAATTATCTTCACCTAAATACTCCCTGGCCGCCGCCACGGACTGGCTTATGGCTTTTTCCCGGAAGGCGATGAGTCGCTGGGGGGTGACATGCTGGATAGCCCAATCCAGCTTATCAGGCACTGATGAAAGGAAGGGCTCAAGCTGCTCCGCATCGACCTTTTTACTGGGGAGCAGGAAGCTTCGGGCAAATGGTGGGAAATCGTCTAGGGTTACCTGGCGAACTGCCGCAGCACAGGCGAAGTCCCGCCACTGCTGCAGGGCGGTGGTGGCTAAAAAATCGATATTAACCTGTAGTTCCCAGTCGCAGAGCTCAGCATGAATTACCGCCATCTTCGCTTTATCCTCGCGCTCCCGGCGATCAAGCTCGAACTGGAGCAGCCTGTCGAGCATGTTGGCCATCGGGTCTCCACTAAGCGGTGATAAATTGCCGAAGAAAGGGCGATAGATGTCTAGGATCCAGACCTCATCGGCAATGAGATGGGAGAGGTAGCCGGCAATGAAAGATTTCGTCGTGGCATCCAATTTACTCCCCCGGGCAAGATCGGGATGAGCTTTGAATAGCAGACCTGCCCCGCTTTCACAATCTTTCGTATCAAAGTCGAAAAAGTGAGTCTCCTTTCGGGAGACGCCACTAACGTAGTGCACATCGGGCGAGATGGTGCCCACCAGGTAGCTTCCCATGTTTGGGTCTACTACGGGATGATGCAGCAGCTCTGCCGCCTCTTTGGCAATGCTCAAATGAAGATAAAGCAACGGCATCTTTTTGAATTTTTCGCCTTTTTCGCTCTCTAGCCGCCTTTCTTTATGACGTCGATTATACGCTCTATTCTGCCCTTCTTCGAGGGATGGGAGAGCGTGTCCCGGTGGCCGATAAGGCATGCCGAGGACTTAAAAATGGTATCGATAACCGTTAAGTTATGCCTCGCTAGGGTTTCCCCGGTCTCGGTGTTTTCGATGAGCAGGTCGGCATCCTCGGGGAGAAAGGCCTCGCTTGCTCCCCAGGTGGGGATTATCTTACAGCGCTCCAGGTGATTATCCCGGGCATACTTATCGGCGATGTTCACATACTCCGAAGCCACCCTGAGGGTGGGAAGAAGCCCCCCTATTACGAGGTCCCTCAGACCATGGACATCATGAGCGGGCAAATCTTTGCTGACTACAGCAACCACGGTTACCTTTCCAAACCCCAGTTTCAAGATTTCCTTCACCGGGCTTGATGGGAAGCGATAGAGGTGGTCGTTGAGCCAATCCTGGCCGGTGATCGCCAGATCAAAGTTCTCATTTGCCACCTGGAGGGGCATATCCTGAGGCCTGATCACCTTGATTGTCACTCCGGGCAAATCAATGGTCGGCCTGCGAGTGGCCTTTTCGCTCTCCCTACACTCTCCACCCTCACCCATTTCACCCGCGTACCCCCGGATGTTGAGGCCGGCTTTATCAAGGAATTCAGCGGCCGGTTTCAACAGATGCCCATCGGGCAGGGCAATACGGACTACCTCTTCACCCTCAGCCATTTTTTCGCCCTTTGCCTCACCACCAGCAGGCAAAACTGTCTCCGCTTCAGTTTCCGCCTCAAAGGGTTGCAAGCATGCCAGAAGCTCGCTAATATCAGCTTTTGCCAGGCCATCCCTATTGGCGATTAAGAAAGCCGTTGAGGTGAGAATCCTCGCTAGTGGAACCAGATCATAGCTCGCAAGGTTGCCCGCCGCGGTTTCGGCGATTATTGCCAGGTCGGCGCTCTCCGGGGGGTAGACCTCACCAGCCCCCCATATGGGGAGAATGCTGAATCGCCTTAATCTCTGCCTGAGGGCAAATGATTCCGCCAGGTTCTGATACTCGCTTACGATGCGCACTCGATCAAATCCATCGTTGATCACCCCTAGCGAGGAGATCCCGGAACGGCCGCTGGCGACCACGCAAAGATCGCTCCTGCCATACACCAGGTCCCTTACCTTCACCAGGTCGCTACTGGGGTATTTCGCCAGGAGCTCCGCCACCCAGTCCAGCCCGCAGATCCCCAAATCATAATTTCCAATAGCCACCTGAATGGGGATATCTCGCTCCTGGAACACCTTGAAAAACAGGTCGGGGAATCCGGATGATTTGAGGCGATAGGAGCGCGACCGCTCATCATACCCCTCAGGCCTGAGCCCCGCCCTCTCAAGCAAAGCCGCAGTATCCTTTAAGAGTCGCCCCTTGGGTAAAGCCAGCTTCACCTGGAATTCTCCATTACCTGCCGAATCTCCGCTTCGGAGGTTAATTCACACTTCCCCCCGGTAGCCTGATCGGTTAAGCGGAAGAGGCCCTCCCCTGACACTGAAAGAAGCCATCGAAAATCACCCATTGCCTTCTGTCCATGGTCAAGCGCAACAAGGTAGCCTGCCTCCCTCAGGGAGCGCGCTACCTCAAAGCAGGAATTGAGCCCCGTCACATCGCCGTCCTGGGACTGGACCAGAATCCTCGAGGCAGGGCGCTCCTCCAGTATCAGGAGATCCATTAATTGATCCACATATAGCGCAAAACCCGATGCCGGAATGGGAGGGCCGCCCACCAGCGAGATCAGGTCATCGTATCTGCCCCCTCCTCCAACCTGCTCTTTTGAGATATAGAACTGAAACATCACCCCGGTATAGTATTCAAAACCCCTACCCGAGGCGATATCGATCTGGTAAGGGCAATCCATGGTGCCGAGCAGCTCGGCAATGCTGGCCAGGTCTCTCAGGCTGGGCTCAAACCTGGGCAAGGCCTTTCCCAAGAGGGCCCTTACATTCTCCAAAAAGCCCGGCGAGCTTCCCGTGACATCCAGTAAAAGGGCCAGCACCCTCTTCAGGTCAATATCCTCGGTCTCAATCTCGCCCAATGCCTTTATATTCCCCTCCAGAACCTGGTCGAATATCTGAGTCTGCTCCGCAGCCCCCAATCCCAGCTCCCCGATGAGCGCCTTAATCAAGCCGGCGTGGGATAGCCTTACCTCCAGTGGACCGAGACCGAGCTTTCCCAGCACCTCCGAGGCTAGAAGCACAAGCTCCACGTCGGCGAGGGGCTGGCTAGTTCCGATAAGTTCAACACCGCACTGCCAGCGCTCTCTCCGTTCCTTTCCTGTTTCTTCAAAGGTAAAGGTATTTCCAACATAGGAAAGCCGCGAGACCTCGACACCTGTTAGGTTTTCCAGGTAAAGTCTCACGGTGGGGATGGTGCCCTCTGGCCGCAATACCACCCTCTCACCACTCCAGCCATCCCAGTCGAGGAAGGAATACACCCTGCCAAGCATGCCGGGGGTCAGCGTCCCGGTGGCGGTGAAAAGATGGAGGTACTCCAGCGTTGGGGTTCTCACCTCCTCATAGCCCCACTTTAAAGAGCAGTGGCGAAACACCTCCTCGATCCGCCGAAACTTTACCATGTCATCGGGAAGCAGGTCACGCATCCCTTTACACCTGGGCACCTTCATTCCTACCACCTTTTACAAAGCTTCGATTATTCTACACTAATATAGTTCCGCCTTCAACAATGAGGCTTGATGAGCTTGTTCAGATAGATAGGTGATATGTGGTATCGTTAATTTCGCTCTTTTTTGCCATCCGCGGGAGTTCTACGGTGAAACAACCTTGGGTACGTTAAGAGGAGAAGACATCCACGCTATACTGTAGGTTCAAATAGGTAGATACGATATAGGGGAGTCCCCCGATATAATCGGGGGCGGGGGTCTCCCTGACTTGGGCCTAAATCGTCCGATAAGTCGGACTCTCGCAAAGCGGAGGGGTCGCGATGACGGGTTCAATTAGCGAATGATAATGTATCGCTAATGTCCTGGACACCGCACAACACTTGATTGTAAAAAGACCACGACCCAGCTATAATGAGTGGATAACTATCGGAAGCATCTGGTATGAGAAAGCTCTGGCTTTTCCTTATAGCGCTCGGGTTGCTCATCCTCTTTATACCTGGGGAAGCGAGCGCAGTCACTCCTCAGGTAGATATCCTCAGGGTTGAGGGGACGGTCAACCCTGTCCTCGCCGGCTATATTGACCGCGGGATCGGGCTGGCTGAGGAGCATGGCGCCACCGCCTGTATTATTGAGATGGATACACCCGGGGGACTTGATAGCGCCATGCGCGACATTGTGCAGCGTATCCTGGAGGCCGATGTCCCGGTGGTAGTCTATGTGCCACCGGGATGCAGGGCTGCCTCGGCGGGAGCCTTTATCACTCTCGCATCTCATGTAGCGGCGATGGCCCCGGGCACCGGGATCGGCGCCGCCCACCCCGTGGCCCTGGGCGGGGAGGGGATAGATGAGACCATGGAGGAGAAGGTGGTGAACGACGCCGTCGCTTATATTAGAAGCATAGCTGAGGCAAGAGGCCGCAATGCTGACTGGGCCGAGGCTGCGGTAAGGGAGAGCAGGTCAAGCCCCGCCTCGGAGGCCCTGGAGCTGGGGGTTATCGATATTATGGCCGATAATTTGGATGATCTCCTCCTACAGCTTGATGGACGAGTGGTGACGCTCTTAAGTGGAGAGGAGGTCACGCTGCAGACCGATAGTGCTGAGATCAATTACACCGACATGGGGGCCATAGAGCGCTTTCTCTTCACCATCGCCGACCCAAATATCGCCTACATCCTGCTGAGCCTGGGGATGCTTGGAATTATGCTAGAGCTATACAATCCGGGGACGATCTTCCCCGGGGTTGTCGGTGCCATCTGTCTTTTGCTTTCCTTCTATTCTTTGGGGATGCTCCCGGTTAACTATACAGGGGTGTTACTGATCGTACTCGCCTTTGGGCTCTTTGTAGCTGAGGTTTTCATCACCAGTCATGGGTTACTTGCCTTGGGCGGCATCGCTTCATTAACCGTGGGCTCGATGACCTTGATGGGCAGCCCCTATTTTCAGATTAATCCTGGCGTCATCGCTGGGGTGGTGATCGTGGTCAGCGTCGTTTGCGTCCTTGTCATCGGGGCCATCCTGCGCACCCACCGAAGGCGACAGCAGACCGGGCGAGAGGCGATGGTGGGCATAGTGGCGGTCGCCAGGACAACCCTTGACCCAACAGGAACCGTGTTCGTACACGGGGAACGCTGGCAGGCCATAGTGGATGAAGGAAAGGTCGAGCCAGGAGAGGAGGTGGTGATCACTGAGGTCGATGGCTTAAGACTAAGGGTAACCAAGAAAAATAGAGGAGGTGAATAAAAATGGATTATCTGATAATTGTTGCCGTAGTGGCGGCGCTACTGCTCATCCTGCTGCCGGCGTCCATAAAGATCGTCTACCAGTATGAGGCTGGCGTGGTGTTTCGGCTGGGCCGATTGGAGAAGACCAGGTCACCGGGGATACGCTTTATCATCCCCTTCCTCGACCGCATGCGCAAGATAGACACCCGCACCATCACTATGGATGTACCCTCTCAGGAGGCGATCACCAGGGACAATGTAACGCTGAAGGTAAATGCAGTGGTCTATTTCAGGGTGATGCACCCGGAGGCTGCTGTAGTTGAGGTCTATGACTACAGGCTGGCCACCTACCAGATTGCCCAGACCACCTTGAGGAGTGTGCTGGGCCAATCCGAGCTTGATGACCTGCTGGCGCACCGCGAGAAGATAAATCAGCAGCTTCAGCAGATCATCGATGAACAGACGGAGCCCTGGGGGATCAAGGTGAGCGTGGTGGAGGTAAAGGATGTGGAGCTTCCCAGCACAATGCAGCGGGCGATGGCGGCACAGGCTGAGGCAGAGAGGGAGAGGAGAGCCAAGATCATCCATGCCGAGGGTGAGCTGCAGGCTTCTGAAAAGCTAGCTGAGGCGGGCGCAATAATCGGCAAGGAGCCGACAACGCTGCAATTGCGCTATCTACAGACTCTGACCGAGATCGCCACCGAGAAGACCCAAATTCTGGCATTTCCCCTGCCCCTGGACCTGCTCAGCGCCTTCCTGCCAAAGAAGGGTAAGACAGAATAAGCCTAGTTTGAGGGCCTGAACCGAGAAAGGCGGTGGCGGCATGACTGTCATTGGGCAAGCCCTCTTATTCGCCACAGGGGGTGGGCAAGGGTGGAGCCCTTGATAGTGATACCTTTGGGTGATTTTACCGAGATCGACCGGTCGATTTTGGCATTCCTATAGTCCGACCGGCTGGACTATGCGTTATACCTCGATTACATAGAGAAGCAGGATGCCATCCGATGGGGACCACATGCCTGCCACCACCCTTGGGGAGCATAGTCGTCGCCTTGGCGATAATATCTATGTAGCTTCCGTCTCCCAGGACACAGTCGAGGCAGATACAACCTCAAAACGATTCTCGTAGGGTTTTGATAGCTGAAACTTAGCTATCTGGTATAAGCTATAACTTCGCTTCCTTTTTGCCTGTAATCTACTGCCAACCAGGCATCCCGTCAACTTCACGTTAAAAGGCATTGACAATTGAAAGGGGGCTTGGAAGTTAATAGTCTTGAACACGCGGCCAAC